>NZ_JARZHI010000075.1:0-51146 GCF_029946465.1 Polyangium sorediatum | reverse complement strand
GCCGCTGCGCCTGCGGCTGCCCCCGCTGCGCCTACCGCGCCCGCCGCCGCGCCCGCCGCGCCCGCCGAGCCCGCCACCGCGCCCGCCGAGCCGGCCGCTGCTGTTTCGAATGAGCCGTTCACGCTCGGCGTCGAGCTCACGCGTCGCGCCGATCGCATCAAGAGCGCTGATCCCGTGGCCGCAGCGCGCTCCCTCGTCGAGCGGGGTCTCGTCGAGGAGCGCGTCGAGCACGATCGGATCGCGGCGCGGCGCTCGTTCGCGGCCGCGCGTTCGATCACGCGCGCGCTCGGCCCGGCGTTGTCGCGGCTCCGGCACCTGTTCGAGCCCGAGGATCGGCTGGAGCGGATCTCGGTCATCGACGACGAGCTCGTGGTCGCGGAGAGCGACGCCGAGCGCGCGGATCTGCTCGTCGAGCGCGCGCGCGCCACGGCCGATCTCGGGCGCTGGCCCGAGGCGCGCGCCGCCTACGGAAAGGCCCTCGAGCTCGTGCCCGCGCATCCGCACGCGCTGCGTGGCCTGGAGGCGGTGCTGCGTCGTGAGCTCGAGCGCGCGAAGGGGCGTGATCTCGCGGAGTCGCTCGCCAAGCACCTCGAACGCATGGCCGACGCGTACGCCCCCGAGGCGGGCAAGCCCGACGGGGATGCGCGGCTCGCCGCGTGGCTCCACGTCGAGCGCGCGGCGGTCCTCGACGACATGCTCCAGCAACCGGCGCTCGCGACCGCGGCCCTCGAACGCGCCGTCAACTTCGAGCCCGCGCCGGGGCCGGTCCGCGCGGCGCTCTCGCGGCACCACGTCCGCCACGACGAGCCACGCGCGTTCTGCGACTCGCTCTCCGCCGAGGCCGAGCATGAGCTCGACGACGATCGCGCTTCGCGGCTGCTTTACACGGCGGCCAGAATCCAGTGTGAGCGATCGCGGGATCCGCACGAGGCGATCTCGCTCCTCGGGCGGGCTACCTCGCGTGCGCCCGCGGGGACGCCGACTGCGCGTCGGATCCTCGTCGAGCTGAGCCGGCTGCAGGAGCAAGAAGGGGCGCTCGAGCAGGCTTCGATCACGCGCAAGCGCGAGCTCGCCATGCTGACCGGGCAGGAGGCGAACGCGCACGCGCACGTGCGGCTGTCGGAGATCTACGACGCGCTCGGGCAAGCGGAGAACGCGGCCGTTCACGCCGAGCAGGCGCTCCTGCACGATCCCGTGGACGAGTCGACGCGGGAGCGGCTCGACCGCGCGCTCCAGCGCCTCGGCCGGCACGAGCGCCGCGTCGAGGTATGGGCTGCGGAGGGCAACGCCGAGCGGCCCGCGCACCAGCGCGTCGCGTCGCTCATGCGCGCGGCCGACATCTGCGAGCGGCACCTGCGCAAGCGCGAGGACGCCATCGCCTACCTGAAGGCCGCGTGGACCATGAACCCCGGCGACGCCGCGGTCTTCGACGCGCTCACCGCGCTTCTGGAAAAGCCCGCGCGCGAGCCCGACGCGGCCGTGCGCGCGCGCATCGACCTCTACACGCAGGCCGCGCAGGCCCAGGCCGAGGCGCCTCGCAAGATCGCGCTGCTCGAAAAGCTCGTGAGCATTTGGGAGGACGAGCTCGGGCAGCCCGAACGCGCGATGGAGGTGCTCGATCAGATCCTCGCGCTCGATCCCGTGCGGCGCACCGCGATCCTCGCGATGCAACGAAACGCGCAGCGCGCCAGCGATTACCGCAGGCTCGGACAGGCGCTCGTCGCCGAGTCCGAGCTGACCGAGGATTCCGCGCTCAAGCGCAGGCTCCTGCTCCGTGCCGCGGACGTGGTCGGCGAGCGCATGGGCGATCGGGATCGCGCGATCGAGCTCGTGGATCGGGCGCTCGCCGTGAAGGCGACCGACCCGGACGCGCTGCGCGCGCGCTTCCGCCTGCTCACCCGCGCGGGCCGGCACGAGGAGGCGAAACAAGCGCTCCTCGGGCTCATCCGCAACGATCCCGCAGGGTCGTTCGGGCTGTGGATCGAGGTCGCGCGTTTCGATGAGCTGCGCCTCAAGCGCCCACAGGAGGCCGTGAAGGCCTACGAGGAGGCCGCGCGGCTGCGCCCCGATCACCCGATGCCCGGCCTCGAGATCATGCGCCTGCTTCGCGCCACGGGCGATCATCGCCGCCTCGTCACCTCGCTGAAGAAGCTCGCCGACGGCGCCTCCGGGCCGATCGCGCGTGCGAGCTTCCTGTTCCAGGCCGCCGAGGTCGAGGAGCTCTTGCTCGGCGAAGACCAAGCCGCACTCGCGACCCTCGCGGCCGC
This sequence comes from Polyangium sorediatum, assembly GCF_029946465.1. Taxonomy (NCBI): domain Bacteria; kingdom Pseudomonadati; phylum Myxococcota; order Polyangiales; family Polyangiaceae; genus Polyangium; species Polyangium sorediatum. The sequence continues at coordinate 48,879 of NZ_JARZHI010000075.1, read as the reverse complement.
CGACGCGCTCTCGTCCGCCGCGGAGGGCGCCTTCGATCCGGCCGTCGTCGAGGCGATGGAACGCATCCTCGTGCGGCGCCGCGCGACCGACGAGCTCGCTGCGCTTTATGCCGGCTGGCTCGCGCGTCACCCGCCGGCGTCCGTCGACCACGCGATTCGCATCGCCTTCGCCGACGTGCTCTGCCGCAAGGATCGCCGCGAGGCCGTGGGGCTGCTCGAAGGGCTCACCACCGTCGTGCCCGATCACGTCCCGGCGTTGCGCATGCTCGAGCACCTGCACAGGAGCGCGCAGGCCGTCGCTCTCGCCGACGTTCTCCGCGGGCAGGCGGCCGCCACGCGATCGGTCGTCGCCCGTACGGGCGCGCTCGCGCACCTCGTCACGCTGGAGGAGCGCATCCCGAGCGAGGTGGTCCTCGACGCGCTCGGCCGCGTCGTCGCCGAGCGCCCGGCCGACAGCAGCGTCCACGACGCGATCATCCGCATCGCCGGTCGCCTCGTCGAAGGCGCCATCTCGCCGACCTCCACGGGCCCCGCGGGCGCGCTCCTCCTCGCGTCGATCACCGCGCGCAAATCGCTCGCGCGTGATCCTTTTGCGCGCGGCTTCTTCCAGCTCGAAGAGGCGATCCTCGTCGAGGCCAAGGCCCGCGGCGGCGACGCCTCGCTCGCCCGCGCCTCGCTCGCCGGCTACCGTGATACCCTCGCGCTCTTCCCCGACAGCTTGCTCGCCGCGCGTGGCCTCGATCGGCTCGCCGGCGAGCTCGGCGATCGCTCGGCGCTCATCACGGCGAACCGCGCGCTTGCACGGATCGTCGAGGGCGCCCCTCGCCGCGCCGGACACCTCGTCCGCGCCGCACAGCTCACCGCCGAGGAGCCCGGCCTCATGGGCGAGGCCCTCGAGCTCTACGAGAACGCGCTCCGCGAAGACCCCGACTGCGAGGCTGCCGCGCGCGCGCTCGCCCGTGGACTCGCGCCCGATCCTGCGCGCCTCGCCGATCGCCTCGGCGCTGCGCTCGAACGCGCCACGTCGTCCGCGCAGATCGTCCTGCTCGGCACCGAGATCGGCCGCGCCGTCCTTCGCCATCACGAGGCCGGCGGCGCTTCGCCCGATGCGAGCATCGGCGTCGCGGCCATGCGCCGTGTCCTCGCCGAGACGCCGGACGACGTCCCCGCGCTCATGCTCACCGCGCGCCTCTACACCGCGCAGCGCCTCCCGGCCGAGGCCCGCGACGCCTGGCTGCGCATCGTCGCGATCGCGGCCGTCCCCGAGGCGCGCACCGCCGCGTACTTCGAGCTCGCGATCCTTTATGAAGGCCCGCTCGCCGACCTTCCGCGCGCCGAGCAGTGCGTCCAGGCCGTGCTCACAACGGAGCCCTCGCACGCCTTCGCGCTCGACCGCCTTTACCAGATCGCTGCCAAGCGCGGGGATCACGCGCTCGCCGTGCATGCGCTCACGCGCCTCGCGGACGCCTCGCCCGACGCACGCACCCGCGTCGACGTTTGCCTCCGCCTCGCCGAAGCGCAGCGCGAGGCCGGCGATCGTGCCGGCATCGTCCGTGCGCTCTGCGACGCCATCGCGCACGGCCCGACCGACATGCGCCCCTGGGGCGCCCTCGCGCGCCTTTACCGCGTCGAGACGCCCGACGGCGCGGCCCAGTACGTCACGGCGATCGGCCAGGTCCTCGAGATCGCCTCTGCGCGCCGCCTGCCCATCGAGCCGCGCTGGCTCACGACGATCGGCTTGCTCGAAGTCACCGTCCTCGTGCGCCCGCGCGACGGCGTCGTGCACCTCCAGCAGGCCGTCGCGCTCCCCAGCGCTGGGCCCGAGGCCCGCGCCGCGCTCGGCCGTGGCCTCGACGCTGCCAACCGCAACGCCGATGCCGTCCAGGTCCTCCGCGACGTCCTCGCGACCGACATCGACGCCCTCGCGAAGACCGGCGAGCTCTCCGCCGCGCTCGCCGCGCTCGAATCTGCGCTCGCCAAGGATGGCCGTGCCGAGGAGCGCCTCACCGTCGAGGAGGCGCGTGCTTGCCTCGGCGACGTCAAACCCGATCGCATCACGCGCCTCCGCGCGCGCCGCATGCCGCCCGAGGCGCTGCCCCCCGGCGTCTTCGCGGGCCCCGAGCTCCACCGCCTCCTCGTCCCCGAGGCGCAGAGCCCCATGCTCCTCGCCGCCGCGGCCATCGCGCCCATCGCGCACAAGGCCCTGCGCTTCGAGCTGTCGAGCCTCGGCATCTCCTCGCGTGATCGCATCGGCTCGCGGGACAACAGCTTCACGTACCGCCTCGCCGATCGCATCGCCAAGAGCCTCGGCGTCGAGGGCTTCGAGCTCTACCTCTCACAGACCTGGCAGGGCATGCCGCGCGTGTATCCCGGGGATCCGCCGGCCATCGTCGGTCCCGTCGCGTTTGCCGAGCTGCCCGAGCCCGAGCAAGCCTTCGCGCTCGGCCGCCTCTTCGTGCGGATCGCGCTCGGCCCCACCTGGCTCGACGAGCTCGCCCTCGAGTCGTGCGACGCCCTCCTCATCGCCGCGATGCGCACCGTCGATCCTGCCTTCGGCGCGCGTGACATCGGCCCCGTGCGCGAGCAGGCTGCCCAGGCCTTCAGCGTCCACGTGCAGCGCGCCATCGGCCGCAGGCAACGCAAGCTCCTCGAAGAGATCCACCCCTCGGCTGCGCCCGGCTACGACATCCGCCACCTCGCCGCCGGGGTTCGTCGCAGCGAAAATCGCCTCGGGTATCTGCTCTCCGGCGACCTCGTTGCCGCGATCGATCATCTCTGCCGTATCGATCGGGACGTCGCGCGCGCGGCCGAGGATCCTCGCATCGTCGTGCTGCATCCGGTCACGGGCGACCTCCTCCGCTTCGCGCTCGGCGCGCCCTCGTATGCGGAGCGGCGCCGCGTGGGCACCGTCTGGACGAACGCGTAACGCTCTTGATCAGCGCCGACGCCAGGGGTCCGACGTGTCGCCGTCGGAACTCGGCGGCGGCGTGCTCGGCGTGCTCGGGAGGCTCGGCGCGGCGGGCAGCGACGAGATCCGCGCGGGCGCCACGCTGCTCGCCGGCGGGCTCGTCTTCGTCTCGGTCCTCCACGCCGACAGGACTTCTTGCTTCGACGAGGACGCGGGCGGCGGCGGCACCGACGGCATGTCCGAACGATCGCCGAACAACGCGGCCTTGAGCGCCGATCGACTCATCGCTGGCGGCGTCAGCCTTCGCGCGAGACCTTGTGCGCGCTCCGTGAGCTGCGTCGTTCGTTCGAGCCGAACGGCCATCTCGCATGCGGTCGCGCCTGCGAGCATGCACCGACCTTCGTCGAGGATCACTGGCTGCTCCAGGTTCGCGCCGAGCCCTCGCACGATGCCCTTGATCAGCGCGCAGCCCTTCAGGTGCGACTGGTACACCAGCACCACTTCACCGTCGCGCCCCCAGCGCGCGGTCACCGGCGATTGGGGCGTGACGTCGCCGCTTCGTTGCGCCATCCGCTCGATGAGCTCCTCGCTGTGCACGATCACATCGAGCACCCGCCAGCGCGGATCGATGAGGTTGCCGTAGACCTTCAGGAGATCGGACGCGAGCGTGTCGCCGAAGCTCTCCAGCACGAGGGCGGGCGACATGCCCGTCATGCGCGACATGCTCGTCGCGAGCGCGGACAGCTCTTCGCCCGGGTACGACTGGGAGGGCAGGTAGACCCGTTCGGCGACGCCGGCTTCGTTCCGGATCGTCCTCCAGAGCTCCTCGCCGAGCCGTTCGCGTACGTAGTTTTGGAACCCGAGGAGAATGACGCCCAGCACCACGGCCCCCTGCCTCGCGCGTTACGGTCGCGCGAGGCGTGAATAGGTCAAGTATGCAAGATCAGCGCCCGAACCGTCTCGAACCTTCGACGTAGCGTTCTTCTGGATCCCGGCCTCTCCGCCAGCCGCTCGGTGGGACGTACGCCCACGTGTACACGCCCATTTCTGCAACGGATGGATTGCGACTTTGCAATGCACGGGCGAGCTACTTTTTGTTCCAGTCGACCTTGTCCCAGTCTCGCTTTTTGCTCTTTTTCGACGACTCGGTGCCCGTCGTCGGCGCGCCCGACCCGGCGTTCGCCTTCGCCGAGCTCGCGCCGGCCCCGGAATCGGTCGACGGCTCGTCGTGCCCGCGGAACACCGCGATGCCGACGAACAGGAGGATCAGGCACACGAGCGCCGCGATCAACGCCGGGATGAGCGGGATCTTCCGCGGCTCCGAGGGCCCTGTGGCGGCTGTCGTGATCAGGCTCTTCGCCATCGGCGGCGGCGTGTGCGCGGCCGACACGGGCGCGGGCGTCGGCTCCGACGCGCGCAGCGAGGCTTGCGCAGGCGCCGAAGGAAGCGACGCACGAGACGGGTTCGTCGCTTCGGGCGCTTGCGCCGCCGGTGCCGGCGTCGGCTCCGACAAACCCAGGCTCGCCACGCTCGCCATCACTGTCGGCCCGTACATGATCGACGCGTTCGCCTGCGCGGTCGTCGTGGATCGTGGCCCTGTCCCGGTCGGGCTGCTCGGCGGCGAGACCGTCGTCACCGCAGCGACGACCGTCGGCGCGGAGATCATGCCTGGCATCACGATGCCGATGCCCGCTGCCGTCGCCGACTCCCCTGCGCCCATCGGGGGCGGCGGCACCGTCGGCGCTTCGGTGAGATCGATGTTTGCCGGCGCGGCCGCGGGCGTCGTGATCAGCGCGGTCGGCAGCTCCCCGGCGGCGAGCTTCTCCAGCGCGTACGGCGGCGGCTCTCCGCGCAGCAGCGCGCGCACGTCGCGCTGCATCGTCGCGGCGTCCGGGTAACGCCGATCGGTGCGGAACGCGAGCGCACGATCGACGACCATGCACACCGACGGGGACACGTCCTTCACCAGCGTCGCGAGCGGCGGCGCGGGCTCGGTCGACATCTTCACGAGGATCTCGGCCTCGGTGGTCCCCTCGTGGATGCGCCGCTTCGCGAGCAGCCGGAACATCGTCGAGCCGAGCGCGAAGATGTCGGCGCGCCCGTCGATCTCGACGCCGCGGATCTGCTCGGGCGGCATGTACGGCAACGTCCCGAGCATCGAGCCGATCTTCGTCTGCACCGCGTGTTGCGAGTTCCGGAGCCGCGCGATGCCGAAGTCGAGCACCTTCACGTGCCCGGTGTTCAGGACGAACACGTTGTCGAGCTTGATGTCGCGGTGGACGATGTTCTGGGCGTGCGCGGCGCCGAGCACCGAGAGCACTTCGTCGACGTACGTGAGGATCTCCTCGACGGGAATCGTGCCGAGCCGCTTGAAGCGCGCGGCGAGCGACTCGCCTTCGAGCAGCTCCATCACGATGAACGGCAGCCCGTCGTGGGTCGTGCCCATGAACAGGACCTCGACCGCGCCTGGGTGACGGAAGCTCGACAGGACACGCGCTTCCTGCTCGAAGCGCGCCCGCAGATCCTTCTGCCGCGCCACCTCCGGGTGGAGGATCTTCACCGCGTCGCGCCGGCCGATCTGCTGCACGCCGACGTACACGGCGGCCATCCCGCCGACGCCGATGAGGCTCTCGAGCCGCCACGTGTCGCGCAGCGTGGTCCCGACGCGCCGCTCCCAGAGCTCCCGATCCTCCATGCCCGCGCTCCGATATGACCGTTTCCGGGCGGCCTGGTCAAGCGGCGCCTTCGTGTGAGGTGGTCTCCGTGCTTCCCACGTGCTGTCGCGGGACGGAGGGACCACAAAGCTCCTGCCACAACCGAAAAACGAACGAGCCTACGGGAGATGCCACGAGAATCCAACCATTCGTGGACGGATGCGGCTAGGATACGTCCCAACCGGCTTGCTTGGCGCGGGATGAAACGCTTGGAGGTGTGACGTGCGGATGCAATCGAATTCGCGGGGGCTCGCGGCGGTGATGACGCTCGCGGGGCTCGCTTTGATGGGACTTGTTGCAGGCTGTGGTGGGGACGAAGGCTCGAACACGCCGATGGGCACGGGCGGGTCGGGCGGGTCGGGCGGCATGGGCGGAGCCGGCGGCGGCGAGCCCGCGTGCGGCAACGGCGTCGTCGAGGGCACCGAGGCGTGCGACGATGGCAATACCGTCGTCGGCGATGGTTGTGAAAACGACTGCTCCTTCAGTTGCAACAACGCGAGCCCTGCCACCGGCGACGCGAAATGCGACGACGGCGATCCTTGCAACGGCGCCGAGACCTGCGGCGACAAACACGCCTGCGAGCCGGGGACGAACGCGCCCGACGGCTCCGACTGCGGCGCGGGCAAGGTCTGCAATGCGGGCGTCTGCGTCGACGACACCTGCGGCGACGGCTTCGCCAGCCCGAGCGAGGAGTGCGACGACGGCAACATCGAGAACGGCGACGGCTGTGATTCGTGCAAATTTAGCTGCGTCACCGGCGACCCGACGCGCGACTGCTCGGGCATCGATCCGTGCGTCGGCTCCGTCTGCGACGACGCCACGCATACCTGCGGCAATCCCCTCGGCGACGGCCAGGTCTGCGCGATGGATTCCGTCTGCGTGAATGGTGCCTGCACCTCCATCGTCTGCGGCGACGGCGTCGTGGATGCCGGGGAAGAGTGCGACGACGGCAACGTCGTGGACGGCGACGGCTGCCAGGCCAATTGCACGCTCCCCCCTGCGGCGTCGGTCTGCGGCAATGGCGTCCGCGAGACCGGCGAGCAATGCGACGACAGCAACACGAAGAACCTCGACGGCTGCGACTCCGCGTGCCAGTTCGAGCAGATCCAGCGCGCGACCTGGCTCAAGATGCAGTTCGGCACCGACGCCGTCTTCTGCACGGCGAACCGCCTCGGCAGCGCCATCTCCAGCGCCGCGCAGGGCCAGCTCCAGACCTCGCTCGACGACGGCGTCCTCAACGGCTCGATCAGCATCATGTTCAAGACGCTCGGTCTGAACGACCTCAGCGGCACGTCCGACCCGTCGATCGAGCTCGGCGTCCTCCAGGGCAAACCTGTCATTCCGATGGGCGCCATGTACAATGGCACGGCCGATCTCGATTGGTGGTATACGGTCGACCCGCTCTCCGTCGACGCGAACCGCAACCCGCTCGACAAGCTCACGGGCTTCATCAGCGCCAAGACGCTCACGGCGGGCCCGGGCAAGCTCTCGATCGGCGTCAATTTCGCGGGCGCGCCTGGGGCGCTCCGGATGAGCAATGCGCGGCTCACGATGTCCGTCGGCGCCGTGAGCACGCCCCTCGCGTCGACCGGCAACACGCCGGGCCACCTCGCCGCGGAGAACCTCGATCCGGCGCTCCAGAGTTATGCGAGCAATGGGCAACCGAACGACAACGGCGCTGGCAAGCTCTGCGGCAACGTCAGCGCGGCTTCGCTCGACCAGATCCCGGTCCCTGCCGATCTCATCGCTGGCGGCTCCATCGCGTGCGGCCAGGGATATACCGCGCAGAACTCCTTGCTCGACGTCATCGTCGGTGGATGCACCGTCTTCGGCATCGTCATGGTCATCACGCCCACGCAGCCCGATCAGGCTGATCTGAGCGTGCCGGTCGCCGGCGCGGGCGGCCCCTACACGCTCACGGTAAACGGCATGACGAAGGCGGTGAGCGGCTGCCGCGACATGAACAACCAGACCGTCGACGTCAATACGTGCCTCAACGCCGCGACGTACTCGTCGTTCTTCAAGTTCGCGACCGGCCGCGTCATCGCGAAATAGGGCGATTCCCCTCTTCCCACCTCCCGCGGTTTCGACTAACCGATTTCCTCATGGAGCTCGGGACCGCGGTTCGTCATGACGTTACTCGCCTCACCGAGGAGGACATTTACCTCTTCGCCGAGGGCACGCACACGCGCCTCTACGAGAAGCTCGGCGCGCACCCGATGACCGTGGACGGCGTCCAGGGCACTTGCTTCGGCGTATGGGCCCCGGACGCCGAGCGTGTCTCCGTCGTTGGAGATTTCAATGGCTGGGACCGCGAGGCCCACCCCCTCGCGCGCCGCGGCGGCTCCGGCATCTGGGAGGGGTTCGTCCCGGGCGTCGGGAATGGCACCGTCTACAAGTATTTCATCGCCTCCCGCTTCCATGGGTACGTCGTCGAGAAGGCCGATCCGTTTGGCTTCCGGCACGAGATCCCGCCGCAGACCGCGTCCGTCGTGTGGGACCTCGCGTCGCTCGACAAGGCGCCGCAGAAGCCTCGCCAGAAGCGAACGAGCCACGACAAACCCGTTTCGATCTACGAGGTTCACCTCGGCTCCTTCCGCCGCGTCGTCGAGGATGGAAATCGCCCGCTCACCTACCGCGAGCTCGCGGACGAGCTCCCCGAGTATGTGGCGCGCATGGGCTTCACCCACGTCGAGCTCTTGCCCGTCATGGAGCACCCGTTCGGCGGCTCGTGGGGCTACCAGATCACCGGGTTTTACGCGCCGACCTCGCGTTTCGGCGGCCCCGACGATTTCCTCCACCTCGTGAATGCCTTCCACGACGCGGGCCTTGGCGTCATCCTCGACTGGGTCCCCTCGCATTTCCCCTCCGACGAGCACGGCCTCGGGTATTTCGACGGCACGTACCTCTTCGAGCACGCCGACCCGCGCAAGGGCTATCACCCCGACTGGAAGAGCCTCATTTTCAATTATGGCCGCAACGAGGTGATGAGCTTCCTCCTCTCGAACGCGCATTTCTGGCTCGATCGGTATCGCGCCGACAGCCTGCGCGTCGACGCCGTCGCCTCGATGCTCTACCTCGATTACTCCCGCAAGCACGGCGAGTGGATCCCGAACCGCTATGGCGGCCGTGAGAACCTCGAGGCGATCGATTTCCTCCGCCGCCTCAACGAATCGATCTCCCGCGCCTTCCCGGAGGTCCAGACCATCGCCGAGGAGTCCACCTCCTGGCCCATGGTCTCCCGCCCTGCGTACGTCGGCGGCCTCGGGTTTGGCTACAAATGGGACATGGGCTGGATGAACGACACGCTCAAGTACATGTCGAGCGACCCGGTCTATCGCAAGTTCGTTCACAACCAGCTCACGTTTCGCATGATGTACGCGTTCAGCGAGAGCTTCGTCTTGCCGCTCTCGCACGACGAGGTCGTCCACGGCAAGGGCTCGTTGATCGGCAAGATGCCCGGCGATGAATGGCAAAAGTTCGCCAATCTCCGCCTGCTCTTCGCGTACATGTGGGCCCAGCCGGGGAAAAAGTTGCTCTTCATGGGCGGCGAGATCGCCCAGAAGCGCGAGTGGAACCACGAATCGAGCCTCGACTGGCACCTGCTCGACGAAGGGCCCTACCACGCCGGCATGAAGCGCTTCGTCCAGGCGATGAACCGCCTCTACCGGGAGTATCCCGCCCTGCACGAACTCGACACGAGCCCCGATGGGTTTCAGTGGATCGATTGCAACGACGCCGACCACAGCGTTGTCGTCTTCTACCGCCGCGCCCGCTCCACCGACGCCCTCGTCCTCGTCGCCCTGAACTTCACGCCCATGCCGCGCCAGCGATATCGGGTCGGCCTTCCCCGCGGCGGTCGCTGGAAAGAGCTCGTCTCCAGCGACGCCCTGGAGTTCGGCGGCAGCGGCATGGGCGGCGGCGGCGACGTCGTCGCGGAGAACATCGAATGGCATAGCCGGAAAAACTCCGTCGAGATCACCCTCCCGCCCCTCGGCGCCGTCTTTTTCGTGCATGAGGGACTCGCCGTCTCCGAGCGCCCGCTCGGCGCCGTCCACCTCGGCGAGGACCGCGCCCGCTTCCGCGTCTGGGCCCCGAACGTCGACAAGGTCGAGCTCGTCCTCCAGGGCAACGTCGAGCGCCGCATCCCGCTCGAACCCGAGGCGAACGGCTATCACCAAGCCCTCGTGGACGGCGTCGCCCCCGGCGCGCGGTACCATTACGACCTCGGCGGCGGCAAGCTCCGCCCCGATCCGGCCTCGCGCCTCCAGCCCGAGGGCGTCCACGGCCCGAGCGAGGTCGTGAAGAGTTTCTCCGACCATACCCCTGGCTGGACCGGCCGCCCGCTCGACGAATACGTCATCTACGAGCTCCACGTCGGCACCTTCACCCCCGAGGGCACCTTCGACGCCGCCATTTCGCGCCTCTCGTACCTCCGCGAGCTCGGCATCACGGCCGTCGAGCTCATGCCCGTCGCAGCGTTCCCCGGCGCGCGCAACTGGGGCTACGACGGCGCGTATCCCTTCGCCGTCCAGGCCTCCTACGGCGGCCCCGAGGGCCTGCGCCGCTTCGTCGACGCTTGCCATTCGGAGGGCATCGCCGTCGTCCTCGACGTCGTCTACAACCACCTCGGCCCCGAGGGCACGTACCTCGCCGATTTTGGCCCGTATTTCGCCTCCTATTACCACACGCGCTGGGGCGACGCCCTCAATTTCGACGGAGCGCATTCGGACGAGGTCCGCAGGTTCTTCATCGAGAGCGCGCTCCATTTCGTCACGCAGATGGGCATCGACGCGCTCCGCCTCGACGCCGTCAATGCGATCGTCGACAACGCCCCGCTCTCGTTCCTCGAAGAGCTCGGCGAGGCCGTCCATCGCCGCGCCTCCGAGCTCGGCCGCCTGGTCCACCTCATCGCCGAGAGCGACGACAACGACCCGCGCCTCGTCACGCCCACGTTCCAGGGCGGCCACGGCCTCGACGGCGTCTGGAACGACGACGTCCATCATGCCCTTTTCGCGCTCCTCTCCAGCGAGCGCGTCGGCTACCTCCAGGACTTCGGCCTCGTCGAGCAGCTCGCCAAGACCTTCCGCGAGAATTTTGCCTTTACCGGCGAATACTCCAGATATCGCCAGCGCCGCCGCGGCCGCCCGGCTGCGAGCATCGACCCGCGGCGCCTCGTCACCTTTGTCCAGAATCACGACCAGGCGGGAAATCGCCCGCGCGGCGAGCGCATCTCCGCGCGGGTCTCCTTCGAACAACAGAAGCTCGCGGCCGCCGTCGTCCTGCTCTCGCCCTTCCTGCCCCTGCTTTTCATGGGCGAGGAATACGGCGAAACCGCGCCCTTCCCGTATTTCACGAGCCACGGCGACCCCACGCTCGTCGAGAATGTCAGGAAGGGCCGCGCGAAGGAGATGGCCCGGCTCGGCTATGCGGAAGAGCCGTTCGATCCGCAGGACGAGGCCACGTTCCGCCGCGCCAAGCTCGATTTCAAGCTCCGCACCACCGGGGATCACGCAAAGCTCCTTGCGTGGTACAAAGAGCTCCTCCGGGCGCGGCGCGACATCGGCGCCTTTGCTGCGGAGGGCGGGCGGCAGGCCGTCGCCTTCGAGGACGAGCGCCTCCTCTACGTGCGGCGCTGGAACCGTGATTCCGAGGTCTTCGTGATGTACCATTTCGGCGACCACCCCGTCACCGTCAGCTTGCCCGTGCCCGCGGGCACCTTCCGCCGCTCGCTCGCCTCGTCCGAGGCCCGCTTCGGCGGAAAGGGCGAGACCCACGCCCCCGAGGAAATCACGTCGACGGGCGTCGTCCGCGTCCCCCTCGGCCCGTCCGAGGTTGCGCTTTACGTGAGGGCTCGATGAAGTCTCCCGAACGGTACGTCTGCGTCCACGGCCATTTTTATCAGCCCCCGCGGGAAAACCCCTGGCTCGAAGCCATCGAGCAGCAGGACTCGGCCGCGCCCTGGCACGACTGGAACGCGCGTATCACCGCCGAGTGTTACGCGCCAAACGCCGCGGCGCGGGTCCTCGACGGGGAGGACCGCATCACGCGCATCGTCAACAACTATTCGCGCATCAGCTTCAATTTCGGCCCCACGCTCCTCGGGTGGATGGAGCACCACGCGAAGGAGACCTACCGGGCGATCCTCGCGGCGGACGAGGCGAGCGCGCGCCGCTTCGGCGGGCACGGCTCGGCCATGGCCCAGGCCTACAACCACCTCATCATGCCGCTCGCGAACCTGCGCGACAAGGTCACGCAGGTCCGCTGGGGCATTGCCGATTTCGTCGCGCGGTTCCGCCGCAAACCCGAGGGCATGTGGCTCCCCGAGACGGCCGTCGACACCGAGACCCTGGAGGTCCTCGCGGCCGAGGGCATTACGTTCACGCTCCTCGCGCCTCGCCAGGCCGCGCGCGTCCGACGCATCGGCGGCAAGGAATGGATCGACGTCCGCGGCAGCCGCATCGACCCCTCGATGGCCTACCGCGTCGAGCTCCCCTCGGGCCGCTCGATCGCCGTCTTCTTTTACGACGGTCCCGTCTCCCAGGCCGTCGCGTTCGAGCGCCTCCTCGCCAATGGCGAGCATTTCGCCGGCCGGCTCGCCTCCGCGTTCGACAGCAAGCGCACCTTCCCGCAGATGGTCCACATCGCCACCGACGGCGAGACCTACGGCCACCACCATCGATACGGCGAGATGGCCCTCGCCTGGGCCCTCGGCCACATCGAGGCGCATGGTTTGGCCAAATTGACTAATTATGGCGAGTTCCTCGAACGCCACCCCCCGACGCACGAGGCCGAGATCCTGGAGCGCACCTCCTGGAGCTGCGCCCACGGCGTCGAGCGATGGCGCGCCGATTGCGGCTGCCGTTCCGGCTCGCCGCACGGATGGAACCAGTCCTGGCGCAAGCCCCTCCGCCATGCCCTCGACGCCCTCCGCGACGAGGTCGCGGGCCCCTTCGAGCGCGCGGCCGAGCGCCTCTTCCACGACCCCTGGGCCGCGCGGGACGCCTACATCGAGGTCGTCCTCGATCGCACACCGAGCACCCTCGCCCGCTTTTTCGCGGCGCACGCGACGCGCGCCCTCTCGGCCGAGGAGCAGAGCGAGGCCCTCTCGCTCCTCGAGCTCCAGCGCAATGCAATGCTCATGTACACGAGCTGCGGCTGGTTCTTCGACGACCTCTCGGGCATCGAGACCGTGCAATGCCTCCAGTATGCCGGCCGCGTCGTCGAGCTCGGCGAAGCGCTCTTCGGCCGAAGCCTCGAAGGCCCGTTCCTCGAACACCTCGAAAAGGCCCGCAGCAACCTGCCCGAGATGGGCGACGGCCGCCGCGTGTGGGATCGCTTCGTCACCCGGGCGCGCGTCGATCTCCCGGCCGTCACCGCCCATTTCGCGACGAGCCTCGTCCAGGACGGCCCCCCGAGCACCTATTGTTACGACGTCCACGTCGAGGGCCTCGAAACCCACGAACGCAATGGCGCGAAGCTCCTCCTCGGGCGCACCCGCGTCACGAGCCGCCTCACGCTCGCCTCGGAGTCCCACGACTTCAGCGTCCTTCACCTCGGCGATCACCGCGTCGCGGGCGGCGTTTTGCGGGACCCCGAGGGCGATGACCTCATCGAGCGCCGCGCCGAGCTCGTCCGCACCTTCGAATCGGGCGACATGGAGGGCACGATGCGCCTCTTCTATCGCCGGTGCGACCGCACGATCGACTCGCTCGACGCGGTTTTTCGGGATGATCAGCGCCGCATCGTCGAGCGCCTCCTCGCGCCCACGCTCGCCGAGGTCGAGGCGGCCCAGCGGACCCTCTTCGAGCGATATGCGCCGCTCCTCCGCCGCCTCGCGCCTTTGCGCAGCCCCACGCCGCGCTCCTTGCTCGTCGCGGGCGAGCTCGTCCTCGGCGCCGACCTCTTGCGCGCCGCGGAGCGCGTCCCGCCCGACGTCCTTTCGATGCGGCGCCTCCTCGCGCAGGCCAAAGAACAAGACCTTCATGTCGATCGTGCGGCCGTGACCTTCACGCTCGGCCAGAGCCTCTCCGCGCTCGCCGAGCGCCTTCGCGAGCGGCCCACGGATCCGCTCCTCCTCGCGGATCTCGACATGGCCGTCGAATTCGCCCACCGCGCCGGGTTCCCCGTCGACCTCTGGAAAACACAAAACGTGTTTTACCGACTCGCACATACGATCTACCCCGAGATGCGCACCCGCGCCGACGAGGGCGACGCCGCGGCGCATTCGATGTGCCTCGCGTTCCAGAGCCTCGCCGAGCGGCTCCGCGTCCGCCTGCCCGACGGCGCCGCGCTCCCGCGCCTCCGCTCCTTGCGCGGGGAAGAAATCGAGGAAATCCCGTGAGCACACGCCGGACGCCTTTGAAATCGAAAAAGAAGCCGGCGAAGAAGGCTGCAAAACCGCCTGCAAAACCGCCCGCGAAAGCGCGGGCCCGCATCTCGCGCGCCGAGCCTGCCGACGCCGTGGAGCCCGTCTCCTGGTGGGAAGACTTCTACCGCGTCGTCCGTCGCATCCCGCGCGGCCGCGTCACCACCTATGGCGTGGTCGCCGCCCTCGGCGGACACCCGCGCTCGGCGCGCCACGTTGGATTCGCGCTCGCTGCGCTGAAGGACCCCGACGGGAGCAGCCGCGTCCCGTGGCAGCGTGTCCTCGGTAGCCGCCCTCGCAATCGCGCCGCCGTCACGATTAAAGATCCCATCAGCGGCGCCCTCCAACGCGCACTCCTCGAATCCGAGGGCGTCACCTTCGATGCGCGCGGAAATGTCTCGCTCGAACGTTTCGGCTGGGCGGGCCTCGGCGCGAAGAAGCCTACCGCTGCGCCTCGCAAACGCGCCCGCGCCTGAACCCTCGCTTTCGGTCCGAATCTTGCCATCCTTCGACGCCTGGATGCATTCGTTGCGTCTGTATCCGACGTGGCCTCCGCGCCACCACGACTTTTCATGCATCGAGGCTGGCACACCATGACCCACGCGAAGAACGATTCCCCTCTTTCGCTTGCGCTTTTCACGCGAATTCTGCGCGCCGCGGGGCTCACCGCGGGCGCGGCCCTCGCCGTCTCGGCGGCGGCGTGCGGCGGCAACGTGGTCATTGATGCGGGCACGGGCGGCACGGGCGGCGCGGGCGCCACGGGTGGCACGGGCGGCACGAGCGGCACGGTCGGTGTCGGTGGCATGATGGGCCACACCGTCGTCAGCTCCAGCGTCGGCGTTGGCGGGACGGGCGCGGGCGGTGCGCTCCCCTGTGAGAACCCGCCGCCCCCGAATGCCGAATATCGTTTCCTTTGCCTCGAAGGCTCCGTCGGCGGAAATTGTCCACCCCTCGCCGACGTTCAGAAGGAGCTCATGAAGCAGGTCCACGGCACCGACGAATGCATAGGCTCCGGAACCTGCTGCTATGACGTCCCCGGCGCCGGCTGCCAGGACCTCGCGATCAGCGCGCAATGCTGCTATCACGTCGCCATCATCTTCGAGTCCTGCGAAGGCCGCCCCTTCATCGTCGACGGCGAAGCGCGCACCGCGGAGCCCGCGGCCCGCGTCGATTGGCTCCTGCAAGCCGGGCAAGGTTTGGCCGAGTCGCCCCATCTTTCGAACCTCGACCCCGCCACGCGGCGTGCCCTCGCCGACCATTTCACGCGCGCCGCCCTCTACGAGCACGCCTCCGTCGCCTCGTTCGCGCGGTTCGTCCTCGAGCTCCTCGGCGTCGGGGCTCCGGCCTCGCTCGTCTCCGCCGCGCAAGAGGCCCTGGCCGACGAGGTACGGCATGCCAAACTATGCTTTGGCCTCGCCAGCGCCTACGCGGGCGCGCCCGTGGGGCCGGGCGCGTTGCCCATGCCCGCGCTCGCGATTGGGCGGACCCTCGCCGACGTCGCGCTCGCCACCGCCCTCGAAGGCGCCGTCAACGAGACGCTTTCCGCGCTCGTCGCGGGCGAAGAGGCCCTGCGCGCGACCGATCCCGCGGTGAAAGCCGCGCTCGTTTCGATCGCCGAGGACGAGGCCACCCACGCGGAACTCGCATGGCGTACGCTCGCGTGGGCGCTCGACGCGGGCGGGCCCGAGGTCGCCCGCACCCTCGAAAAGGCATTCACCATGGCCATTTGCCCCGAGCCCGAGGACCTCGTCGCCCTCGGCGCGGACCCGAACAAACTCGCGGCCCACGGCTGCCTCTCCGCCGCGGAAAAACGCGACGTCATGCGCCGCGCCATGGCCGACGTCGTCCTGCCGGCTGCGCGTACGCTCCTCCGCGCGCCGCGCGCTGGCCGGTCAGTGCGAGATGACGCGCACGGACTCGACAATCTGGCGTAACGCCTCCGCGACGCCTTCCGTCTCCGGGTGCCGGACCAGCACATACCCTTCGCCCTCGTAGCTCGCCGAGCGCGGCTCGCCGACCTTGGGCCATTTCACGTCCGTGATCATCCCGCCGAACGCTTGCTCGGCCTCCTCGACCCCCCACACCTCACGCACCACGCCCGGCGCCTGCCCGCGCAGGAACGCCGCGCCCGTCGCGTATTTGCGCTCGCGCGGCGCCTCGAACGTATCGAATGCGATGAGCCGCGCGACTTGCCCGTACATGTCGAAATCGTGGGCGCGCGCGTTCAGGTTCATGAGCTGCGCGCCGCCCGGCCGCGCCGCGACCTCGGAGAGCACGATCCTCCCGTCGTCTTGCCGGAACCATTCCATGTGGCAAATGCCCGTCTCGAGTCCGAGCACCGAGAGTGCCCGGAACCCGAGCTCCCGGATCGCAGCGAACTCCGGCCCGCTGATGTCCCGCGGCAGGAGCACGCACCACTGGATCCACGGATTCTCCACGACTTCGATCGGATTCGGCAGATACCGCGAAATCGAGTGCCAGATCGGCTTTCCCCCGATCACCACCGCGTCGAACGTATGCTCGGCCCCGCCCACGAACTCTTCGAGCAGCACGGGGGACGCAGGGGTAGGCGAGGAGAGCGCGAGCACGCGCTCGAACTCGGCCGTGTCCTTCACGATGAACGTGCTCGCCGAGCCCACGCCGGCCGGCGGCTTCGCGACCAGCGGAAACCCCACCTCGTCCGCGAAGCGCCGCGCCTCGGCCTCGTTCGTGGCGAGGCGATGGCGCGCGCACGGCAATCCCGCCGCGCGCAGCACGTCTTTCATGCGCGGTTTGTCCCGGAAGTTCCGGATCACCTCCGCGCCCGGCCCCGGCAGGCCCAGCACATCACGCGCCTCGGCCACCGCGACCTGCACGAACTCGCTCACGCCGAGCAGCCGGTCGACGGGCGCGACGTTCGCGTGCAGCCACCTCGTCGCCGCCACGAGCTCCGCCGTGTCCTGCACGTTGCTCACGCGAAAATGCTTCACGAGTCGGCCGAGCAGCTCCGCCGGCAGGTTCTCCTCGACGTCCTGGCTCACGACCGCGAGCCGGAGAGCCGGCACGTCGAGCAAGGCGGCGATGAATCGGATGGCGCTCTCGTTGAAGAAAGGCGTGACGAGGACGGCGAATCGCATGGCGGGCGCCACCATACTCCGTTCGTCCCGGTCTTCAAGGCGTCGTTCGTGACGACTGCGTGGCAGCGTCGGCGTCGTCTGCTGGGGCGGTCGCTCCGCCGACCACGATAACCTCCGTGTCTCCCCCCTCGGGAGGCGCCTGCAATCGCGAGAGGAGCTCCTCGTACCGCCGCCGGAGGGCCGGGCGATCCGGCGCGTTCCGTGCCGCTCGGTACCGCGCGTCGAGCGCCCGCTGGAAATCCCCGCGCGTGATCCACGACTCGGCGATCCGATCAAGCGCCGTCGCGTCCTCGGGATCGAGCGCGAGCGCCGCCTCGTAGGCCGCGTGCGCCGCTTCCTTCTCCCCGCGCGCCTCGCGCAACTTTCCGATCGCCACGTGAATCCGCGGGCCGTCCCGCCCGAGCATCACGAGCCTCCGCGCCGCGACCTCGACCCGCGCGAGATCCCCGGCCGCGGCCCCGCGCCGGATTCCCATTTCTTTCTCCCAGGCCGCGCCCGCCCACGCGCCCGCCGCCACGAGCCCCGCCGCGAGGAGCGCCGCCCGCATCCCCCACGCCCCGAGGCCCTTCGCTGCCGGCGCCGTCTGCGGCGTCGCGGTCGTTTGCCCAACGAGCACATTGCCAACCGAACCGTCCCGGAGCTTCCAGATTGCGCCGTCGAGGATGAAGTGATGCACATTCACCGCGGCCGCCACGAGCAGCCCGAGCCCCGATTCGAACGGCAGGATCCCGAGCGCCCCCGGCGCGCAGACGAGGGCGGGGAACACCCAGATCGCCGCGCCCGCGAGTACAGTTGTCCCGAGATACGAGAGCCTCGCCGGCGCCGCCTTGGCCACGCTCCCGGAGGCGCGCGCGTAATGGAACGAGATCCAGAGATATTGCACGCTATGCGCGATCGCGACCCAGATGAACGCGAGCGCCGTCGCGCCTCCCGGACCATAAAGCGCCGGTCGCAAGAAGCCGAGCAGCACGGGCAGGACGAACCACGCCGCCTGGCTCACGACGAGCGCGACCGCCGGCACGAGCCGCGCAATTTCGGCCATCTGCGTGAGCTTCCGGAGCGCGACGCCCGTCACCACGACATACGAAATTCCCGCGACGGCCAGCGCCCCCAGGGCAAACCGCGCGGGAATCCCGAGCGGCGCGAATCGGTAGGCCGCGCTCGCGGCTTGCAGGGGATCGGCCCCGCCCGCGGAGGTCGAGCCGTGGATGTTCACGAAGACCAGCACGAACGAGAGGACGAACGACGTCCAGACGAGCCGCCGGAGCGCCGGGCTCGGCGTGATCCCGCCGCGGCGCAGGAACATCATCACGAGCCCGAAATTCTGCGCCGTGTAATGCCACGGGCTCCACGTGAGATAGAGCGTGATCAGCCACGTCCCGAGCCTCGGCGCGGCGAGCGACCCCGCGAACGCCGCCCAGACCAGGAATCCGAGGGGGAATGCATAGAGAAAATACCGCTTGCGTGCCGATTCCGTCCCATAGACCCGGAGCAACGTCGCCCCGTAATGCGGGATCCCGGTCACGAGCACGACGAGCGGCAGCCACCCTTCGAGCGAGCCCATCGGCGCGCCCGACGCCGCGAGGGCGAGGACGAGCAGCCCATACCCGATCCCGCATCCGAGCAGGAGATCGGGCCACGGACCGAGCAGCCAGGGCCGGGGCGCCGTGACGGCGGTGGACATCGCGGCGCACTCTACCGCGACCGAACCGCCCAGGCCATCCCGCGAATGCGCCGGATCAGCTCCCCTCGACCTCGGCCTTCAGCGCGTCGACGAGCCGCTTCTGGTCGGCGCCCGCGGGCACGCCTTCCTTGGCGAACATCACGCGCCCGTCCTTGCCCACCATCACCACGCTCGTGATTTCGTTCTTCAGCTTGTACGCCGAGCGCATCCCGCCGGTCCAATCGCAATAGACCGTCGTCCCCTGCTTCTTCGTCTCGTCGCGGACGGCGTCCTTGACCGTGCCGCGCGCCGGCCAGAAATCGTAGGGGCTCACATCCGCGACGATCAAGAGCGACACCTTCGACGTGTACGGGCCCGATTTCAGGAGCTTGACGAGGTCGCGCCGGAACGCCTCGCTTTTCGGCGCCGACGTCCGGTCGTCGTAGACGATGACGATCGGCTTGCCCTTCAGCGATTTGATCTCGACCGCCTTCCCGTCGGCGTCCTCGACCCGCGCGTTCGGGGCGACCGCCTGCTCCGACAGCACGGCCAGGGCGGGCGCGCTCGGGAGCGCCGTCGCCGCGAGAAGGGTGATTCCGAAGGCGAGCAGGGTTCGTCGGGCAGAAATCATTGCCCACCAAACAAACCGCTTTTTTCGGAGGCTGTCAAGCTCTCCACGATCGGCCACGAACGGCGTTCGCCCCGGACATCAATTTGCCGTCAGGTAGAAAAAGGCGATGCACATCTCGTCGTTCGTGCCCTGGCCCCAGGTCGTCGTCGTGTCGCGCCGGCGCGTGTCGTACGTGCACGTGATGCGCATCGAGTCGCCCGACGAGAGGTCGATGGGCTTCGTGTAATGGGCGAACCCCTGCCAGTGGAAATCCCAGTTGTTCACGCGGGCCAGGCATTTCTCCTCCCCGTCGTGCGTCGCAGAGACGTGCATCCCCGTCCCGAGCTTGTGCATGTGCGGCCAGAGCCCCCACAAGGTGAGATCGATGGACACGGGCTGGACCGCGGTCTGATCGACGCTCGCTTGCTTCGGCGGCAAGAGGAGGTTCGTGGCCGCGATGCGCTGCACGGTGGCCTCTTTCGGCACATTCCGGGCGACCATGAGGTCGATCCGGGTGCGATCGGCGTGGCGCCCATTTTCTTGATTGTAATGGATCTGCAGGATCGTCTTCCGCCCGGCGCGCATGCGGAGCCCCGTGCCCTCGGGGAAGCGGAGCGCGCCGCTGCCGGGGCCCGCGCCGACGAGCCAGCGCGCGTCGGGCACGTGGATGTCATCGATGCACGAATACCCGAACCCGGGCTCGGCCGCGTCGAGCGCCTCGGCCGTGGCCTCCGATTCCTTTGTGTCGATGGAGAAGAGCGTGAGGTGATGCAGCATCGAGGCGGCCCCCGGGCGCACGTGGAAGCCGGTGATGAACACGTCCTCCGCGAGCCCGGGATCGAGCACGAAGCACCGGTAATCGTCGAATTTCGCGGCGTCCGGGGTGTACGTGTCCTTCATGTCGATCGTCATGTCGACACGATCGAGCTCTGCGAGGGCCCGCGGCGCGGGGGCCGTGCCCTTCGGCGGCTCTCCTTCGGGCGCGCCGGCGCGGGCCCACGCCTCGATCGTCTTGATCTGCGCGTCCGTGAGCCAGCGGCCCTCGACGTACGTGTTGCATTCGCCGCTGTTGTCGAGGACGAACGGGGGCATGCTGCGCGACGTCGTGGAGATGCGGATCGCCTCGGCGGTCCGGCGCGCGTCCTCGTAATCGACGAGGGAAAACGGGGCAATGCCGCCCTCGTCGTGGCAACTCAGGCAATGCTCGGCGAGGATGGGCGCCACATCCTCGTGATACGTGGGGATCCGGAGCGGGGCGCTCGCGTCGTCCTCCTTGCTGCTGCACGCGACCAGCGAAAACATTGAAATCGTAGCCAGAATCCACTGTGTCCGCGTCATCGAGCCCTCCTTGACGGGTCGGGGGCGACCTGCATGGTCTGGCGCGGCCGCTGCACGGCGCGTTCCAGAAGCCGGCGGGCCGACATTTCGTGGCACGGCCCGTGCACAGCTTGCTCGGGAGGGAGGCCTGCCATGGCACACGCGATCATCAAAGAATTCAAGGACTTCGTATCCCGGGGCAACGTGATCGATCTCGCGGTCGCCGTCGTGCTCGGCGCCGCGTTCAATGCCGTCGTCACGACCTTCACGAACGGCATCCTGATGAACCTGATCGCTGCGATCTTCGGCAAACCCAACTTCGACGAGCTCTCGTTCCGGCTCGGCCATGGCGTGATCGAGTACGGGAAGTTCCTGACCGCGGTGGTCAATTTCGTGATCGTGGGATTCGCGCTTTTCCTGTTCGTGAAGGCGCTCAACGCGGCGAGGCGGCCGCGGCCCGCCGCACCTCTGCCGCCCGCGGAGACGGACCACGATCTCCTCGCGCAGATCCGCGACGCGCTGGTCGCGAAGACCCCCTCGCGCGTCTCGTAGGCACGAACCGCGACATCATCGCGCGGAGCTGTGGTACGCTCGCCGCGTGGATCGTTACCGAAGTTTACGCCTCTCCCTCCTCGTCGCGATCGGCGGAGCCGCGTGCTCGGCCTCTCCTCCCGCCTCGTCCGGCGCCGGGGAAGGCGCCGTCGTCGCCATCCCCACGACGCCTTCGAGCGCGACGGCCGAGCCTTCGCCCGAGGGCGAACCCGAGCCGGAAAGGCCGAAGCGTGTCGGCTGGGTGGCCGAGAAAAACGGGAACGTCCACCGCGCGAGCCGCGTGACGTGCGACGCGACGATCGACATCCCCGCCTGCGCGGGCACGGAGATGCGCCAGTCCTGCAAGACGGACGCCGATTGCACGGAGCATCCGCACGGGAAGTGTACGAGCGGGGTGGGGCAGGTCGGCACGTATTGCGGCTGCACGTACGCGTGCGAGACCGACGACGAATGCGGCGCCGGGAAGGCCTGCATCTGCAAGGGCACGGGCGCTTTGCGCGCGCGAAACTCCGTTTGCGGGGAAGCGTCCTGCAGCACGGACGCCGATTGCGGGGGGAGCACCTGTGGGTTGTCGGCGTATCACAATGGTTGTTTCGAGCAGGTCACGCTCGCTTGCCGGACCAAGGAGGACACCTGCAAGAGCGACGCGGATTGCGGCAGCTCGCCGCGGCCCGGAGGATCCTGCGTGGCGATCGGCGCGAAGGGCGCGAAGCCGACCTGGCAATGCGCGTCGATGTCCTGCGTGATCGGCCGGCCTCTCGTCGTGGAAGGCGAGGCCCGCGCCGCGAGGCCACGCGCTCGCGCCGACTGGCGCGCGCCGCTCGTGTTCGATACGGAGAATCTCGATGCAGGGGTGCGCGAGGCGATCGCGGCGCATCACGCAGCGATCGCCGCCATGGAGCACGCCTCGATCGCGAGCTTCGCGCGTTTCTCGCTCCAGCTCCTCGCGCTCGGCGCGCCCGCGGACCTGCTCGCCGAGGCGCAAACCGCCGCGCGCGACGAGGTGGAGCACGCGCGGATCGAATACGCCATCGCCTCCCGGATCGGTGGGCGGCTCACCGGCCCAGACAAACTCCCAGAGGCGACGGCGTGGCTCGCGACGGACGTCGTTTCGTTCGTGGAGTCGCTCGTGGTGGAGGGCTGCGTGGGCGAGACGCTCGGCGCGGCCGAGGGGCAAGAGGTGGCGCGTTTCGTGAAAGACGAGGGCCTGCGGGCCGTGCTCGCGCAGATCGCGGAGGACGAGGCGCGGCACGCGGCGCTCGCGTGGAAGACCTTGCAATGGGCGCTCGACGCGTTCGGCGCCGAGGCGCGCGAGGCCGCCGTGCGGGCGTTCGAGCGGGCCCGAGCGAAACACGAAAAGGATCCCGCGGCCGGGCCCGTGGAAAACGAGGAATTCGGCGTGCTCGGGGCGCGGACGCTCGGCACGCTTCGGCGCGAGGCGCTGCGGGAGGTCGTGGCGCCGTGCTTTCGTCAGCTCGGGCTCGTCGCCTGTTCTTGAGATTCGGCCGGGCGCGAGGCAGACTCCGCGCGTGGCAAGCAAGGGACGACCGTACCGTACGGTGACCGTGGAGGGCTTCGAGGTCCTCATCGGCCGCGGCGCCGAGGACAACGACTACCTGACGTTCGACGTCGCCAAGCCGCACGACGTGTGGCTGCACGTCGCGGGGGGGACGCCGGGGAGCCACGTCGTCGTGCGGAACCCCGATCGCGTCGAGGTCCCTCGTTCGGTCGTGGAGGTCGCTGCCGCGGCGGCCGCCTGGTACTCGAAAGCGCGGGGCGCGCCGAAGGTCGAGGTGCATTTCTGCCGCGCCTCCGAGGTCTCGAAGCCGCGCGGCGCCCCCGCGGGGCTCGTGGAATTGGGGCGCTGGAAGAGCGTCAAGGTGAAGCCCGCGGCGCCCGCGGGCGCGACCGATTGAGGGGGAGGCGGGGGCGGTCGTCCTCAGCTCGCGGTCGAGCAAGGCGTCGACACGGTCAATAAGGGCGTGCGCGGGGTCCGGGAAGGCGTGCGCGGGGTCCGGGAAGGCGTGCGCGGGGTCTGAGAAGCCGTGCGCGGGGTCTGAGAAGCCGTGCGCGGGGTTCGAGAAGCCGTGCGCGGGGTTCGAGAAGCCGTACGCGGGGTTCGAGAAGCCGTACGCGGGGTCTGAGAAGCCGTACGCGGGGTTCGATGAAGCCGTGCGCGGGGTTCGAGAAGCCGTGCGCGGGGTTCGAGAAGCCGTGCGCGGGGTTCGAGAAGCCGTGCGCGGGGTTCGAAAAGGCGTGCGCGAGGTCCGGGAAGGCGTGCGCGGGGTTCGAAAGGGCGTGCGCGAGGTCCGGGAAGGCGTCTACGGGGTCACGCGCCGCCCTCATCCGCCCCGCGAAACCCGTATTTCCGGAGCAACGACCGCAAATGGCTCCGGTCCATCTTCACCCGGCGCGAGGCCTCGGAAATGTTGTCGTGTGTCGCCCGCAAGAGCGCCCGCACGTACCGTCGTTCCCATTGATCCGAGGCCTTTTGCTTGCACACCCGGAAGGGGACCTCGAGGTCGATGTCGTCGTCCCGATCCTTGTCCCCCGGGGCCAGCTCGACGTCGTTTCCAAGCGCAAGGATCGCCGGGTCGTTGAAGAGGACGGCGCGCTCGATCGCGGCGCGCAGCTCGCGCACGTTGCCGGGCCACGATTGACGGCGGAGCGACTCCAGGAGGTCGTCCGGCATGGGTTTGTCGGGGACGAGCTCGGCGTGGAAATGGCGCGCGAGGCGCTCGACGTCGCCGGTGCGCTCGCGCAGCGGCGGGACGTGGATGCGCACCACGTTGAGCCGGTAGAACAGGTCGGCGCGGAACGCGTTGCGGTTGACCTCCGTGCGCAGGTCGCGGTTCGTCGCGGCAATCACGCGGACGTCGAGCTTGACGCGCTGGTTACCGCCGACGCGCTTGACGCTGCGCTCCTCCAGGGCGCGGAGCAGCTTCGGCTGCATGTCGAGAGGCAGCTCGCCGATTTCGTCGATGAAAATGGTGCCGCCCTTCGCCTGCTCGAACGCGCCCGCGCGGTCGGCCTGCGCGCCCGTGAACGAGCCCTTGACGTGGCCGAAGAGCTCGCTCTCGATGAGCGTCGGCGCAATGGCCGCGCAATCGAGGACGACGAACGGCCCCGCGGCGCGCGGGCTCGCCTCGTGAATGGCCGCCGCGAGGACGCCTTTTCCCGTGCCCGTCTCGCCTTCGAGGAGCACCGTGCTGTCGGAGTGCGCGACGCGGGGCAAGGCCGCGAAAATGCGGCGCATGGCCGAGCTTTGGCCGAGCAGCGGGCCGAAGCCGTCCTCGGGGCTCAGCGCCTCACAGATGTCCTCGTTTACCTGATCGACGAGGAGCGTCGTCCGGCCGACGCGCACGCGGGCGCCGGGCTCGACGTACCCCGCGAGGACACGCATGCCCGAGACCCACGTCCCGTTCGACGAGCCGAGGTCCTTCAAGAGATACCCCTCGGGTGTCGCCGAGAGGCTGAAATGGTGGCGCGAGACGGTGGGATCGGGGAGCACGAGGTCGTTTCCCTGGGCCGTTCCGACGGAGACCTCGCGCATCTCGGCGCGGAACGAGGCGCCGGCGCCGGGGCCCTCGATGATGGTGAGCGAGAAGCCGTCGAGGCGCAGCTCCTTGGCCCGGGAATGAAGGGGCAACGTGCTTTTCGCCGACATGGCCGCGGAGCCTACCACGGCGAAGGCCCCGCGTGGGCATCCCGTGGTATCCTCGGAGGGAGGGTGCAATCATGCAAACAGGGAAAGCAGCGCGGATCGCCCTGCTTCTGGCGACCTCGGGCCTCGTGGCCTTCGGCTGTCAGTTCGTCGCCGGGATCGCGGGGCTCGAAGCAACGGACGAACCCGGCGAGGCGTGTGACGAGGCGGCGTGTGGCCCTTATGCCTGCAATGCGGCGGGGACGGCCTGCAATACGAGCTGCAGCCGGATGATGGGGGGGTGCAAGGAGGACGCGGTCTGCGTCGCGCCGATGAACCAGCCCGGGACCTGCAACGAATGCGGATGGTCGGCCATGAGCGGGGTCTGTCCGAGCGCCGAATGTGATTCCTGCGCTGGGAACGTGTGCACGAGGATCTGCGACGCGCCGAACGAGTGCATGCAGTCCGACATGGATGCCGGGACCTTCACCTTGACCCTCGATACGAGAGCAGCGCCCGTCCGGCTCGAGTGCAAGGACCAATGCAACGACATCCTCGTGGGATGCATGGGCGGCTCGCCCTGCGAGATCGTCTGCGAGGAAGGGGGTTGTCAAAACTTGACAGTGAAATGCGGCCCCGACGGCGAGTGCAGCCTCGTCTGCAAGGGCCAGAGCTGCGCGGGCGCGACCGTGGTTTGTGGCGACAACCGATGCTCGGCCACGTGCGACACCGCCGTCGAGATCGAGCAGACCTGCGGCGGTTCGTGTGACTGCACGTCGAACGGATGCCTGTGAACGTCAGAACGTGCCGCGGAGCCCGATCGCAAAAGGGCCGACGAGCGGCATGACGGAGACGGCGCGCGGGGGAGCCTTCTCGTGTTTCGGCGCGAGGGCGATGCCGGCGATCCCCACGCCGAGGCCGAGGACGGCTACGCCAAACCCGATGTTCGAGACGTTCGCCAGGGTATTCGCCGTGGCGAGCGCGTCGGCTTGCCCCGGACACTGCGAGCCGTTGCAATTCGGCAGGATCTCGCTCGCCTCGACCAGCGTGAGGATCCCCGTCACGGCCCCGACGAGCAAGGCCGCGCCGCCGATACCGAACCCCGTGACCAGGAGGACCGTGGAGGCGCTCGGGCCCGTCGGCGCGGGGGTGCGGGGCTCCGGGGGCGGTGGCTTCGTCTGCGCGAGGGGGGGCGAGGGTTCGGGCGGCGGTGGAGGAGGGGTTTCCGCGGGCGGCGGCGCCGGAGCGTCTTCGAGGGCCGGGATCACGACGGGAATCTCGCCCGGCTGCGCGGGCACGAGGATCTCGCCCGTCCAGGACCGTTTGCCCGGTGCCATGGCCGCGACGGTGTGGTTGCCCGGATCGATGGGCAAGGGGACGTTCAGCGCGGCGACGTCGATGGGTTTGTCGTCGAGCTTCATTCCAAGGCCGGCGGGCGGCGTTTCCATGCGGAGGACGACGTAGGCGAGCTTCTTCTTGAGCTCGGCCACGTGGTCGCGCGCGAATTGCTCGCGGTCCTTTTGCCCCTTGCCGCGCGCGAGCGAGGCGGCGGAGGTGTATTCGGCCCAGGCCGTCGCGGTCTTTCCTTCTTTTTCGTGGCAAACGGCGAGGTTCAGCAGCGTGCCGAGCTTCGGGTCGAGGCGCTGGCTCTCGGCGAGCTTGAGGCAAGCCTCGGCATAACGGCCCTGGTCGAGGAGCGCGCGGCCCTGCTGGAAGAGCGCCTCGGCGACCGCGATGGACGCGCCTTCGGGCGATTGCGCGCGCGCCGGGGCGGCGGAGGTCGTCACGCCGAGCGAGAGCAAGAGGGCAAGGGCCCAGCGCTTCATTCGCGCTCCCCGAGGATCGGATCGAGGTTCGGCGATTTCGACGGCATCTTGATCTTCACGGGTTTGGCCGAGCGTGGCGGCGGGGCCGCCGAGGCCGAGGTCGTCGGGGCGGGCGCGGGGATGATTTCCGGCGGCGCGGCGGACGGCGGGGGGCTCGGGATTCGCTCGGGCTCGGGGGATTCGTCTTGCAGACCGGAGCTCGCGCCGGACCCGAAAGGCACGTCGCTCGGGGCGCGTGAGCGCAAAAGGAACGAGGCCGCCCCGCCGAGGGCGGCGATTCCGAGCAGGGCGAAGAGCCACCGGGCGGACGGGCCATTCTTTCGATGCACGCTCGACGAATCGAGGGCGGACATGCGCTCGGTGGACGAAGGTTCGGCGCGCGCGTGGGGCGTCTCGGCGGGGGCTGCGCGGCCGAGCTGCGTGGTGGCGCGAAGTCCTCCGCTTTCGAGCGGGCCGCGGGCGCTCGTGAGGCTCGACGGGAAGGGCAGAGGAGGCGCGAGCCCGAGCGGGGCCGCCTGCGCGACGAGGGCGGCGACGGCCTCGCCCGCCGACGCGGGGCGATTGCGCGGGCGTTTTTCGAGCATCGCGAGGACGGGCGCGTCGAGCGCCGGGGGGAGGTCGGGACAAACGCTCGCCATGGCGGGAGGCGGCTCGGTGTCGTGCTTGAGGACGACGTCCATCGCGGAGTCGCCGGCGAACGGCACGGAGCCCGTGAGCATTTCGTGGATCATCACGCCGAGCGAATAGATGTCGGACCGGGGGTCGACCTTCTTGCCGCGCGCCTGCTCGGGGGACATGTAGAGCGGCGTGCCGAGCAGGACGCCGGAGCCGGTCTTGTGGGCGACGTCGTCGTCCATGAGCTTCGCGATGCCGAAATCGAGCAATTTGGGGAAATGGGAGCCGTCGCGCTCGGCGGCGAGGAAGACGTTTTCGGGCTTGAGGTCGCGGTGCGTGATGCCCGCCTCGTGCGCGGCGTCGAGCGCGGAGGCGACGCCCTGGGCGATCTGAAGGGCCGTCGGGAGGGGCAAGCGGTGCTTCTGCTGGAGGAGCGCGGCGAGGGTCTGGCCCTCGACGTACTCCATCACGAAATAATGCCGGCCGCCGGGGAGCGTGTTGAATGAAAAAATGTCGATGATGTTGCGGTGGCGGATCTTGTTCACCGCGCGCGCCTCGGCAATGAACCGGGAGACGGTCTCCGGATCCGAGGCAAAGCGCCGGTTCAGGACCTTGACGGCGACCTTCTTGCCGATGAGCGGGTGCTCGCCCGCATAGACGTCGCCGAACGTCCCGCCGCCGATCTTGCGGTCGATGCGGTACTCGCCGACCCTCGTGCCGGGCCCGAGCGTGTCGTCCGTCGGGAAAACATCGGGCGATACGAGCGCCGCGTCGTGCGCCGGGCATACGGGCACGTCGTCCTCGTAGCTCGCACGGCACTCCGGACACATTCGCATACGGGGCCGGATGGTACCGTTCCCGGGCGTTCCTTGGCTACACCTTCGAGGAGCGATCGGGCCCACGAAACCACGCTTGCCGTGCCCCGAGGACGCGCCATGATGCGCGAGATTTCCAGGCAGGATGCTTGGAGGACCCATGGCAGGGGAGGGGTACGTGACGAAGAAAGGCCATCCTTTCGTGGTCTTGGGCGCGTGTGTCCTGGGGCTGCTCTCCGGGTGCAGCGACGACGTCGACGGGGCGCATCAGGGCGTCAAGGAGAGGAAGAGGGCCACCGCGGAAATTATGCCCTCGGCGGGCCAGAACGTGATGGGGCTGGCCGTGTTCACCGCGGAGAATGGGCAGGTCGAGCTGACGCTCCAGTTGAATGGTCTCACGCCCGGGGTCCACGCGGTGCATATTCACGAGATGCCTGATTGTGGCATGAACGGAGACAACGCAATGGGGCACTGGAACCCGACGAACGAGGCGCACGGGAAGTGGGGGACGCCGCCGTTTCATCGGGGCGACATCGGCAACGTGACGGCGGACGCGATGGGGAAGGCGTCGCTTTCGTTTCGAACGGATCTCTGGACCCTCGGAGAGGAGGCGTCGCCGACGGACGTGTTGAACCACGCATTCATGGTGCACGCGGACCCGGACGATTTCACCACGCAGCCCACCGGCAATGCAGGCGCTCGGGTTGGCTGTGGCGTGATCAAGCGGAATCCGTAGCCTCGGAGCCCTCCGCGGGGTCGGGCTCGCTCGCGAGCAGCTCCAGCACGGGGGGATCGGGGACGAGGATGAGCGAGGGCGCCGGGGCCGGGAGGGGCGCGGCGATCTCCGGGGGCGCGGGGTTTGGCGCGGCGGCCTCGGGCTTGGGCTTGTGCGTGAAATAAAGCGCCATGCCCGTGAAGAGGCAGCCGCCCACGAAATTGCCGGCCGTGACGGGGAGCTGGTTCTTGAGCCACCAGTCGGCGAACGTCACCTTCGCGCCGAGCAACATGCCGGCCGGAATGACGAACATGTTCACGACGGAGTGCTCGTAGCCGTGCGCGAAAAACACGAGAATCGGTAGCCAGGCGGCGACGATCTTGCCGACGGTCGCCGTGGACGTCATGGCCATGACGACGCCGAGACAAACCATCCAGTTGCAGAGGATGCTGCGGACGAACACGCCCACGAGGCCGGCGAGGCCATACTGCGGGAACTGGGTCTTGGCGTGGGCGATGGCGACGATCTTGTTCGCGACGGCGTCGGGCGGGACGCTGCCCATCATCGTGAGCGAGATCGAGAGGAGCCACGCATAAAAGAGGCTGCCCGCGAGGTTCGCGAAGAATACGACGCCGAAGTTGCGGACGAGCTGCCAGAAGGTGGCGCGCTTGTCGAGCATCGCCATGGGCAGGAGCGCGAAGTTGCCCGTGACGAGCTCGAGGCCGAGCAGGACGATCATCACGAAGCCGACGGGAAAGATGACCGCGCCGGCGACCGGGAGGGTGGTCTGGACGGTCGTGGTGATGGCGAGGCTCGTGGCGAAGCCGAGGAGCGCGCCCGCGAGGAAGCCGCGGATCACGAGGTCCCGGAGCGACGCCGCGGCCTTGGCCGCGCCCGCGTCGAGCATGGTGGAGACGACCTTCGACGGAGCGACGTAGTCCATGAACGGGGCCATCATCACCCGCGCGCGGCGCCCTTGGGAAGCCCCTCGCCGGAGGATCGCGGGAACCCCACCAAGAAACGGCGTGTCGCTCCGTCTATCTGCGGTCCGAGGACCCAAGGAACCGATCGGGTCCGCGGGTGTGATACAACAAACCAGCCATCGAGGTGCACATGAACCCGAAGCGGTGGAGTTCGCGCGTGATTCTGGGGGTGTCGTTGCTCGTCACGGGGGCCGCGTGGGCCGAGACAGCGCCGGCGCCGGCGCCGGACGCAGGAGGCGCAGCGGCGCCGGATCCGGCGGCCGAGGCGGAGGCATTCCTGAAGACGTGGGAGGAGAGCGGCAAGCCCCTTTGCGAGAAGAACGAGCCGGGGTGCGCAGCGGCCGGGCAGGCGCTGGTGAGGGCCGCGGCGGCGTTCGAGGCGGCGCACAAGCGAGACAAGGCGATCGTCGTGCGGAAGATGATCCTCGACCCGAAGAATCGGCTCGAATACACGGAATACGGCAAGGCCGCGGCGCTTCTTCTCGCCGCGAATCTGGAGTCGATCGGCGAATACGCGGAGGCTGCAAGTTATTACGAGTCGGTCGCGCGCAAGTTTCCGCAAATGGAGCAGGCGCCGGCGGCGCTGATGGACGCGGTGGCGCTGCGGGCCGGGCTGAAGGATCAGAAAGCGGCGGTCGAGGACGTCGAGCTGTTCGTGAAGAATTACGGCGCGAAGCAGCCGGAGACGTCGGCGCAGCTCGCCGTGGCAGTCGCGGATTTTCTGGTCCGCGAAGAGAAATGGGCCGACGCGCGCGCATGGCTCGGGAAGTGGAAGGCGGCGGTGGACAAGGCGGGGAGCCTGCAGGAGCGGATCCACGCGCACACGCTGCTCGGGCGCTCGCTGGAGAAGCTCGCCGACAAGAAGGGCGCCGCGAAGGAATACGAGATCGTGCGCGCGGCGTGGAAGGATCCCGAGGCCAGCGTGAAGCAACTCGCGGCGGGGGGCGGCAGCGAGCTGGAGCAAACGCGGCGGCTCGGGCGGTCGTTGACGGACGTGGGCGAGGCGTTGTTTTTCTTCGCCGAGCAAAAGCGGGCCGAGGTCGACGCCATCCGGTATCCCGAATACAAGGGGGCCGCGAGCCGTGACGAGGTGATGAAGCACATCAACACGAAGGTCGTGGATTGGGTGAAGAAGAAGCGGCCGGCGATCGAGGAGGTGGAGAAGGCGTATGCCCAGGTGCTCGCGCTCGAGCCCGTGCCGCCGCCGCGGTGGGTCGTTGCCTCGGCGTCGCGCGTGGGGCAGTTGTGGGGGAAGTTTGTCGCGGAGTTCCGCGCGGCGCCGATCCCGAAGGAGTGGAGGGGCAACGGGCCCGTGCTCGGGACGACGATCACGTACGAGGAGCTGCGGAGAGCTTATTATGAAAAGCTCGACGAGGCGAGCGAGCCCCAGAAGCTACAGGCGAAGAAGTCGTTCGAGGTTTGCGTGAATTACTCGGCGAAGTATCAATACTTCGACCAGTACACGCGGAGTTGCAGCGTGTGGCTCGCGAAGAACTACGGGAAGGAGTACGTCCTCGTGGAGGAGCTCCTCCCGCGTCACGCAGGGGCGAACTTCGTGCTCCAGCCGTCGCCCGTGGCAACGGCCGCGCCCACGCGCTGAGCTTTTCCGCATCCAGCAAGGCCGAGGGCGCGCGCCGGTGATCCCGACGCGCGTCCGGCCGTGCTAGGGAGAGCGGATGACCCCCGACGAACCCTACCTCATGCCCTCCCACGTGAGGCTGCTCGTCTCGGACGTGGCGCGCGCGACGGCGTTTTACGAGGCGCTCGGCTTCTCCTGCGTGAATCGCGATGGCGTGTTCGTGCACCTGCGCTGGGCCCGGTACGCCGATGTGTTCCTCGTCGGCATGCCGGCCGGCGTCGAGCTGCCAGGGCAACGCGGGCTCGGGGTGATCCTGTGCTTCCACGTGGGAGACGAGGTGTCGCTCGACGACCTGCGCGCGCGGGCCGAGGCCAGCGGCGCCGCCGTCGATGGGCCGCGAAACCAGCCGTGGTTCACGCGTGAGCTCGTGGTGACGGATCCGGAAGGGTACAAGCTCGCATTCGTGACGCCGAGCGAGCGCGCGGAGGCGTAGCGCTCACTGGCAAGCGAGTCGGCAGCGCGAGGCGGCCGAGAGGCATTGGGCCTGGCAGGCTTGCCATCGGCCGTACTCGCTGCTCAGGGTCGGCTCGCTGCCGCAGCCACCATTGCATTGTTTCTGCGTGGCGGAGCAGCGGTTGACGCAGGCCGCGCCATTGTCCGGGAGCGCAGGCTTGTCCGTGGTGGCGGGCGTTTTGCGAGGCTGCGTGGCGGGCGCCGCGCGGGTCGGGGCGGGCGCGGGCGTCGGTGTGTCGAAGAGGTCGGAGCCTCCTGCGGGAGGCGCGCCGCCGGCGGAATCCGCGGGGCGCGTGGGGCGGGGGCCCGAGGGCGGACGGCCGATCATGGGGCGCATGCCGCATTGCTCGTAGGCGCTCTTGAAGAGGTCGGTGCCGGGCTCCTCGCTGGGGGCGAGGGGCAAGTCGCAGCCACGCGCGAGGTTGCCGAGGCTGCGGCGGACGGCGTCGGCCGCGAGGCGGGAAGGTCCGCTCTCGCGGAGAGGTCGTTCGCCCTTGGCCATGGCGTCCGTGCCTGCGAGGAGCGGCGCCGGGCCGGCGTTCGAGCCAGCGCGGCCGACGAGGAACGCGCCGACGGAGGCGATGACGATGACGACGGCGGCGATGGCGAAGAGCAAGGTGAAGCGGCGGCCGTCGACGGGTTGCACAGGCTCACGCGGAGCCGTGCCGGGCCAGCCCGGAGCGTAGGGATCCCGGAGGAGCGGAGCTTCGGGGCCGCGCGGAGGTTCGATGACGGTGGGAGCGGGCGCGGAGCCGGCCTCGGGAGCGGTTGCGGGAGCGGGAGCGGCAGCGGGCTCGGGAGCGGGAGCGGGCTCGGCAGCGGGAGCGGGCGCGGGCTCGGGAGCGGGAGCGGGCGCGGGCTCGGCAGCGGGCGCGAGCGGCGCGAGCGGCGGCGGAGGCGGGAAGGCGAGCGCGGCGGCCGGAACTCCGGCGCGGGCGATCGGCGCGGGCCACTCCATCAGCGGCCGCGCTTGCTTCAGCGCTTCGACGAGTCGATCGAGCGAGCCTTGCCGCTCGAAGTGCCGGACGACCTCACGCGCGACGTCCTGGATGCCGCGACCCTCGCCGGGCAGACCGGTCGCGCCGAGGCCCTCGGCGAGCTCGCGTAGATCCTTGGCGCTGAAACAAAGCGTGATGCATCGGCGCACCTCGGCCGGGTCGTAGCTCGGCCGTTCCCCTTGGTCGCTCACGCCGAGGAGCTTACCCCGGCCCGCGGGTCATGGGCATCGGAAGCGCTCCCCCGCCCGTTCGAAACGAAACGATCGGGGTGGAGGCGCAGCTCGGCTCGTCCGAGCGCAGCCCCCGCGCGTCGAAAGGACTCGGCACGCGCCGTGAAGGCGAAAGGGAGGGACATGAAGCAAGCAACGCCCGCGCCCGCCCGGATCGAGCAGACGTCGTACCACGCGGAGCCCGCCGAGGTCGTGCTCGCAGCCCTCGGGAGCTCCGAGAACGGCCTGCTCACCACGGAGGCCCAGCGCAGGCTCGCCGAGCACGGTCCGAACGTGCTGCCGCGGGCCGCCCGGGAAGGGCCGCTCTTGCTTTTGTACAGGCAAATCAAGAGCCCGCTCATCTACGTGCTCCTCGCGTCCGCGGCGCTCGCCTTCGCGCTCGGAAAGATCACGGACGGCGCCGTGGTGCTCGGCGTGGTCGTGCTGAACACGTTGATCGGGTTCATCCAGGAGTACCGCGCAGGGCAGGAAATCGAGGCGCTCGCGAGCCTCGTGCCCGAGCTCGTGACGGTGATGCGCGACGGCGGAAAGATCACCGTTCCCGCGGAGGAGCTCGCGCCCGGCGACGTCGTGCTCCTCGCAGCCGGTGACAAGGCCGCGGCCGACATGCGGCTCTTGCGCGTGAAAAACCTCGCGGCTGACGAGGCGCCGCTGACGGGGGAGTCGGTGCCGGTGCGCAAGCACGTCGAGCCAGTGCCGAAGGACGCCGCCGTGGCCGATCGGAAGAGCATGGTCCACGGCGGCACGTTGATCACGGTGGGCACGGGGCAAGCCGTGGTGGTGGCGACGGGCGCGCAGACGGAGATCGGGAAGATCTCGTCGATGCTGCGCGAAGCCGCAGAGCTCGAGACGCCCCTCACGCGCTCGCTTGCGCGCGTGGCGCAGGTGCTGACGGTGGCGATCGCGATCGTGGCGGCGTTGATGGTCGCCGTCGCGCTCGTGCGCGGGTATCCGTTCATCGAAGCGATCCTCGCGGGGATCACGCTGGCCGTGGCGGCGATCCCGGAGGGCTTGCCGGCGATCATCACGATCGCGCTGGCGATCGGCGTGCGACGGATGGCCGCGCGCCGCGCGGTGGTGCGGAAGCTGCCGGCCGTCGAGACGCTCGGGCAAGCCGGCGTCGTGTGCACGGACAAGACGGGCACGCTGACGCGGAGCGAGATGACGGTGGCGGCGATCTGGGCGCCGTCGGGGGGCTACGAGCTCTCGGGCGTGGGATATGCGCCGGAAGGCGAGCTGCGGCGTGAAGGAAAGGCCGTGGGCGCGGCGCCGGAGGACGTGCGCGCGCTCCTCCGGGCCGCGGCGTTGTGCAACGACGCGCGCCTCGTGCAGCGCGAGGGCGGGGGCTTCGGGATCACGGGGGATCCGACGGAAGCGGCGCTCGTCGTGGCCGCGCAGAAGCTCGGGATGAAGGGCGACCTGCTGCACGAGGAGGCGCCGCGGCGCGACGCGATCCCGTTCGAGTCGGAGCACAAGTACATGGCGACGCTGCACGTGACGGCGCCCCGCGCGCAGGAGATCCTGATGAAGGGCGCGCCGGAGGTGGTGCTCGGCCGCGCGGCTCGGCGCGTCGATGGCGAGCCGCTCGATCGATCCGCCGTGCTCGAACACGTGGAGGTGATGGCGTCGCGCGGGATGCGTGTGCTCGCGGTCGCGTCGCGCAAGCCCGAGGCGTGGATCGAGGGGCTCGGCGAGGCGGAGGTGGCGAGCGGCTTCGAACTGCTCGGGCTCGTGGGGATGATCGATCCGCCGCGGCCGGAGGCGATCGAGGCGGTGAAGGCGTGTCAACGCGCGGGCATCACGGTCAAGATGATCACGGGGGATCACCCGGTGACGGCGAAGGCGATCGGCCTCGAGATCGGCCTGCTCGTCGCTGCGGACGAGGTGGTGACGGGCCGCGAGCTCTCGGCGATGTCGCCCGCGGAGGTCGCGAAGGCGGCGTCGGCGCGGAACGTGTTCGCGCGCGTGGCGCCGGAGCACAAGCTCAGGCTCGTGGAGGCGCTACAAGCCGCGGGGCAAGTCGTCGCGATGACGGGCGACGGCGTGAACGACGCGCCGGCGCTGAAGCAAGCGAACATCGGCGTGGCCATGGGCATCACGGGGACGGCCGTCGCCAAACAAGCGGCCGACATCGTGCTGACGGACGACAACTTCGCGAGCATCCGCGCGGCCGTGGAGGAAGGGAGGCGCGTCTACGACAACCTGATCAAGGCGCTCGCGTTCGTGCTGCCGACGAACATCGGCGAGGCGCTCGTGCTCCTCATCGCGGTGCTCTTTTTCCCGCTGGTCGACGGGCGGCCGCTCCTGCCGATGGCGCCCGTGCAGATCCTCTGGATCAACCTCGTCGCCACGGTGACGCTCTCCTTGCCGCTCGCGTTCGAGGCCAAGGAGCCGAACCTGATGGAGCGGCCGCCGCGTCGCACGAGCGAGCCGATCCTGGGGCGGTTCGTGCTCGTGCGGACCGTGATCGTGGCGCTCCTGATGACGGCCGGCGCGGTGGGGCTCTTCTTGATGGAGTACCACGACAAGCTCGGCGATGGCCTGTCCCCGGAGTTCGCCCTGCGCGAGGCGCAGACGATGGCCGTGACCACGATGGTCCTCTTCCAGGTGTTCTACCTCCTGAACTGCCGCTCGCTCCACGGCTCGTCCCTTTCGATCGGGCTCTTCTCGAACCCGCTCGTGTACGTGGGGATCGGGACGCTCCTCTTGCTCCAGCTCGGGTTCGTGTACCTGCCGTTCATGCACACGCTCTTCGGCGCGGCCCCGCTCGGCGCCGCGGAGTGGGCGAAAGCCGTGGCCGCCGCCCTCGTGGTCCTGCCGGTCATCGGCCTGGAGAAGTGGTGGCAACGGCGGCGCTCCCTGCGACGGACCGGACGTACCCCGGGCGGACCGAGCTTCCCGGTCGTCCGCCCGCGGCTCCGGCCTCACCCCTCGTAAGGTCGGCGGATACGCGAAAATGCCGCCGGCGCCGCTTTCCTCGGAGCGGGCAAGGCTATACCCTCGCCGCGTCGGAGAAAAACCTCCCTCGCCAGACCCCCGCGGAGCTCGATGGAGACCGAGAGACCAAACGTCAGTGCGCCACGCGCGCCCGCGTGTCCGCTCGTGGGCCGGGACGAAGAGCTTTCCCTCCTCGCCGCCAATCTCACGGCCGTCGAAGAGCGGCGCGACACGCGCATCGTGACGATCGTCGGACCCGCAGGCATCGGCAAGACACGGCTCGTCGAAGAGTTCGTGGCGTCGCGCACGAACGAGGTCCGCGCGTTCGAAGGCAGCGCGCGGGACGGCTCGGTGTCGTTCTCGCCGTTCGCGCGGCTCATCCGCTCGCGCTTTGGCCTCGTGCGCGGCATGGATCCGGACGAGGCGCGCGCGACGATCCGGCAAAAGCTCGAGGGCGTGCTCGAACCGCGGCGCGTGAGCGACGCCGTGACGTTCCTCGGGCAGCTCCTCGGCCTGACCGAGGAGGAGAGCCCGCTGACGCGCGCCGTGAGCGACGACCCGCACGAGGCCGAGCTCGTGCGGCGCGCCGTGGTGAAGGCGTTCCTCGAAGCGGACGCGCAGACGGGCCCGCTCATCCTGGTGCTCGAAGACCTGCACGAGGCGCACGAGGACGCGCTCTCGCTGCTTCGCTACCTGCTCGAATACCTGACGGGCCCGATCTTCGTGATCTGCACGGGCCGCGACGACCTCGTCTACCGGCAGGAGGACTGGGCGCGCGTGGGCGAGCGCCGGCACACGCTGCTGGAGCTCGGTCCGCTCGGCGAGGAGGACAGCGCGCGCGTGTCGAGCGCGATGCTCGCCGTGTACACGAACGGCGGCGAGGTCCCCGCGCCGCTCGTGGAGACGGCGTGTGCGTTCGCGCGAGGGAACCCGGGGCTCCTCGCGCAGATGGTGGAGATCTACGCGGCCGAGGGCGTGATCGGCGAGGCCACGACGGAGGAGGGCGAGGCGCGGCTCGTGCTCTACCCGGAGCGGCTCGCGGCGGCGCGGCTGCCGGCGACGGTCGAGGACGCGGTGCAAGCGCGCGTGGCCTCGCTCGACGAGGACGAGCGCATCGTGCTCGAACAAGCGGCGGCGATGGGCGCCGTGTTCTGGAGCGGCGCGTTCGTGGCGCTCGCGCGCACGGGCCTCGAAGCGCCCGACCTCTGGGTCGAGGAAGAGACGGGCGACGTCGCGCGGATCGGGCGGATGCTCGATGGGCTGCACAAGAACGGGTGGATCCTCCGCCGCGCCGGGACGATTTTTCCGGGCTCGGTGGAGTACGCCTGGGCGCGGAGCGAGGAGCGCGAGGCGATCACGGCGCGGACGAGCGCGGAGGCGAAGAGCCTGTCGAACCGCGTCATCGCCGACTGGATGGAGCACCAGCCGGGCGTGCGCACGAGCGAGGAGCGGATCGCGTCGCTGGCGCGCCACCGCGAGCAAGCGGGCGAGTCGATCCAGGCGGGCATCGCGTACCTGGAGGCGGCGGCCGTGGCGCGGCGCAGGTACGCGAACGGCAAGTCGTGCGAGTACTACCAGCGGGGCCTCGAGCTGCTCGGCGACTCGCACGACGGCGCGCGGATCGACGCGCTGCACGCGTACGGCGACGTGCTCCAGTCGATGGGCTACATCGACGACGCGATGGCCGCGTTCCGCGGGATGCTGACGCTCGCGTACCGGCTCGACATGAAGAAGAAGGGCGGCGCCGCGCACAACCGCATCGGCCGGCTCTTCCGCGACATGGGCTCGCTCGACGAAGGCGAGCGGCACCTGGCGACGGCGATGTCGCTCTTCGAAGCCTCGGGCGACGAGCGCGGCGTGGCCTCGACGATCGACGACCTCGGCAAGATCGCGTGGCTGAAGGGCGAGTACGCGTCGGCCCTGACGAGCTTCCGCGACGGCCTCGCGCGGCGGCAGAAGCTCGGCGACCGGCGCTCGATCGCGCTCTCGCTCAACAACGTGGGCCTGGCGCTGCAGGACTCGGGTCAGTTCAAGGATGCGCTGGAGGCGTTCGAGCAGTCGCTCACGATCCGGCGCGAGGTCGGTGACCTCGTCGGCGTGGTGACGACGCTGAACAACCTCGGGACGATCGCCGAGGAGCGCCGGAACTTCCAGAAGGCGCTCGTGATGTTCGAGGAGGCGCTCGAGGTCGCGCAGCAGATCGGCGATCGGAACAAGATCGCGCTCGTGCTGACGAACATCGGGACGACGTACTACCGGAGCGGCGAGCCGGAGAAGGCGATCGGCGTGCTCGTGCGCGCCGAGGGCCTGTGCGACGAGCTCGGCGATCGGCTGAAGCTCGCGGAGACGCTGCGCGCGCTCGGCAAGGCGTACCTGATGCAAGGCGACCTCGCGAAGGCGCGCGACTGCATCGGCCGCGCGGTGGACCTCTTCGCCTCCGTGCGCAGCAAGGTGCACCTCGCCGCGGCGCTCCGGACGCTCGGCGAGATCACGGCGGCCGGCGGCTGGGGGCACGCGCATACGACGAGCGCGCGTGAGTACTTCGACCGCGCCGTGGCGATCTTCGAGCAGAGCGGCAACGAGGTGGAGCTCGCGCGGACGTTCAAGACCTACGCGCGTTTCCTGCGCAAGAACCCGGAGCTCGCCGGCAACGAAGACGTGCAGAAGGAGGCGGGCACGATGGATGCGCGCGCCGAGGCGATCTTCGGGCGGCTCCAACTGACGAGCGGGAGCAAGTCGGAGCTGCCGCCGTCGCCGGAGGCGGAGATCGAGGTGGGGTGACGGGAGCCTCGCCTCCGTGCTACCCGGCTTTCATGTCAACGTTCGGTCCCCGTAACGTCAGCGACTCGATCACGACGATGACCGAGTACGTCCTCCCGACGCACGCGAACGCGCTCGGGAACGTGTTCGGCGGGCAGATCCTCGCGTGGATCGATCTCTGCGCGGCGATCTGCGCGCAGCGCCATGCAGGGAGGCTCGCGGTGACCGCCGAGTTCGACGACGTGTCGTTCGAGGCGCCCATCCAGGTCGGGCAGGTCGTGCTCCTCCGCGCGCGCGTCACGGCGGCGTTCCGCACGTCGGTCGAGATCCTCGTCGACGTCGAGGGCGAGGACGCGCCCTCGGGCAAGCGTTGGCGCTGCGCCCACGCGTTCGTGACCTTCGTGGCGATGCAGGAGGTCGACGGCGCGCTCAAGCCCGCGCCCGTCCCGTCCCTCGTCTGCGAGACCGAGGAGGATCGGGCGCTCGCCGTGGAGGCGAACGATCGGAGGATTCAGCGTTTGGCGCGGCGCAAGCGTCGCGATGCACAACGAAGCGTGGGGTGAGTAACGGGGATCGAACCCGCGACAACTGGTACCACAAACCAGCGCTCTACCAACTGAGCTATACCCACCACGGTACGACCCCTGAGGGGCAACACCAGGCGCGCACTATACACGGTTCACTGTAGCGCGCAACGACTTCGTTTTAGATCCCTCGCCAGCGCTCGGCGGCCGTCGTCCGGGCTTGCGTGACCTCGCCCGTGTGCCGGAAGGAGGCGGGCGGCGCGCTGCTCGACGTGGACTCGGCCGTCACCGCGCGCGTGGCGCCGAGCAGCGTCTCCGCGAGCGAGCTCGAGAGCGCCGCGAGGTCGTAGCCCCCCTCCAGGAAAAACGCGAGCCGGCCCTCGGCGCTGCGCTGCGCCGCGCGCGCGACCAGCGCCGCCATCGTCGCGTAGCCCTGATCGGACACGCACATGTCCGCCAGCGGATCCCGCTGGTGCGCGTCGAACCCCGCCGACACGAGGATCAGCTCCGGCGCGAACGCCTCCAGCACGGGATCGACGATCTGCCGGAACGCCTCCGCGTACACCCGATCCCCCGCGCCCTGCGAGAGCGGCACGTTCACCGTGTAGCCCTCCGCGTCGCCCGCGCCCTTCTCGCGCAGCCCGCCCGTGCCCGGGTAGTACGGGTACTGGTGGAGCGAGATGTAGAGCACGCGTGGATCGGTCCAGAAGATGTCCTGCGTGCCGTTGCCGTGATGGACGTCCCAGTCGAGGATCGCCACGCGTTCGAGGCCCTTGGCGAGCGCGCTCGCGGCCGCGACCGCGACGTTGTTCAAGAGGCAGAAGCCCATGCCGCGGCTGCGCGTCGCGTGGTGGCCGGGCGGGCGCAGGAGCGCGAGGCCGGGCGCGCGCGCCTCGCCGGGCTTCTGGCTCGACGGGTCGAGCAGCGCGTCGACGAGCGTGATGCCGGCGCCCGCCGCGCGCCGCGCCGCCGCGACGGACGAGGGCGCGAGGTACGTGTCCGGATCGAGCGACGCGTGATGGCCGGCGAGGTTCGCGAGGCTCGCGAGGTAGGCCTCGTCGTGCACGCGCGCGAGCTCCTCTTCCGTCGCGTCCCGTGTCTCGACGGAGACGACGCCGAGGCCTTCCGCCGCGCAACGATCGAGCGCCGCGCGCGCCGCGTGCAGGCGCTCGGGGCGCTCGGGGTGGTAGCCGCGCGAGCGGTGGTCGTCGAAGAGCGCGTCACCGACGACGAGGATCTGCGAGGCGGGGTTCGTTGCGATCATGGCACTCCGGCGGGGACGGTTGAGGACTCGCCCGGGCGGATGGTAACGTCCTTTTCTACGATCGGGGGCTACGCTCGGACAAGCCGAGCTACGCCCCCGCACCCCCGCCCGTCGCCCCCAAAGGAGGGCGGCCTTTCATGCGCGCAAAAATCATTGCCGTTTTTACGGTCGTCGTGCTGGTGGTAGGGGTCCTCGCGTTTGCCTTGACCCGGGCCTCCTTGAATCCGGGGTCGCCCAGGGCTGACGCGGCCCGAGCGCTCGTCGCTGCCGAGGCGGTCCTTCGGGTCCAGGCGGGGGAGGCCGAGCGGTGGCTCGCATCCCAGGCCGCGGATCCGCTGGTCCGTGAGCCGTTCAGCGCAGGCACGGGCCAGGCCAGGAGCGACGGCGCCACGAGCGTGGCGAACGGTATCAAGAGCGCCACCGGCAAGGCGCCCGTGATCGCTGGGCTCGGGCCCTCGCTCGTCGTGCTCGTGGATGCGAAGGGCACGGCGCTCGGCCGGGATGGCTCGCCGTTCTTGCGCGGCGATGACCTGGGTGGGATTTACCCGGCGCTCCGGGCCGGGCTCGCCGAGGGGCGGACGGGCTCCGACGTATGGGTGACGCCCGCCCGGAACGAGCAATTGCTCGTGTCCTGGGCGCCCATCCGGGGCGAAAACGGGCAGGTGCTCGGCGGGCTCGTCCTCGGGACGTCGCTGAGCGACGGGCGCTTGACGGACGTGGCGAACCAGACGAGCGGGGCCACGCTCTGGTTCGAGGTCAAGGACAAGGACG
The DNA here is from genome assembly GCF_029946465.1 of Polyangium sorediatum. Taxonomy (NCBI): domain Bacteria; kingdom Pseudomonadati; phylum Myxococcota; order Polyangiales; family Polyangiaceae; genus Polyangium; species Polyangium sorediatum. The sequence goes on along the minus strand of NZ_JARZHI010000075.1, from coordinate 7,458 downwards.
GCTATCGTATCGTCGCGCAATCGAAGGGCGGCACGCCGGACCTCGCCGCGGCGATCGATACGAAGCAGCTCGAAGCGGGCGCGGCGTCGGCGCTCTCGTCCGGGCAGGCCGTCGACGTGACGGCATTGCCGCCCGATTTCGGCGTGAAGGTGGGCCCGCTCGGCGGGTATGGCGACGGGAAGCGCGCGCTGCTCGTGGCGGTGGCGCGGGCGAACGCGCCGGCCGCGACGACGCTTTTGTTTCCGTTCCTCGGGGCCATTGCGCTCGGCATCGTGCTCGTGGCCATTGCGGGGCATATCCTCGGGCAATCGATCATGCGTCCGATCGAGGAGGTCGAGGAGGGGCTGCTCGCCATCATGAACGGGCGGACGGACCTGCGCTTCCAGATCGAGCACCCGGAGTTCGGCGGGCTCGTCTCGCGGCTGAACAGCCTTTTGAGCCAGCTCCTCGGCATGCCGGAGGACGAGACCGGCGCGCCGCCGGCGGCGATGGTGGTGCGGGGCAAGGAGCCCGAGGAGGCGCTCGCGGTCGACGAGTCGCTCGCGCAGAATCGGGCCTCCGGCGAGGCGACGGCGCTCGGGGCGGAAGACGAGGCCGCCTATCACCAGCGGATCTTCGACGATTACATGCGCGCAAAGAAGAGCGTCGGGGATCCGGTCGATCACATCACGCGGGATGCGTTCGTCGCGCGTATCGTGGCGAGCGAGAAGCAGATGGCGCAGAAGCACGGAAAACCCGTGCGGTACAAGGTCGAGGTGCGGGGCAAGGAGGTTGTCTTGCTCGCGGTGCCGCTGGCCTGAGAGGTCGTTCGGCGGTCTCGACCCGGTCGAGGGACCTCTTGGAGCGGGTGGAGGACCTTCTGGAGGAGGTCGAGTGACCTCCTGGAGGCGGTCGTGGACTGCCTCAACCTGGTTGCCGATCGGTTGGAGAAGGTCGGTGGATGGTCTCGACCCGGTCGAGTGACCTCCTGGAGGCGGTCGTGGACCTCCCGGAGGAGGTCGAGTGACCTCCTCGAACCGGTCGCGGACCTCCTCGAACCGGTCGCGGACCTCCTCGAACCGGTCGCGGACCTGCTGGAGAGGGTCGGTGGATGGTCTCGACCCGGTCGTGAACCTCCTGGAGGCTGTCGGGAACCTCCTGAAGGCGCTCGTGAACCGCCCAGGGCGCCATGGGACCAAGGTCCCATATCCGGCGCTCCGGGGTCGTCGTAAAGGCGGAAGCGAAGACATCAGGGAGCGCATTCCTGATGGGAGAAAGGATCGTCATGTCAGCATCCCCTACGCAAGCCACGTCCGCCGAAGCGCTCGACCTCGTGTTTTGGGACCCGTCGGGGTACCGGTGGAATGGCCCCGGCGACTGGAACCAGTGGCGTTACATCCCCGACGGGTTGGGCGGCGAGATCGGCGTCCGCTTCGGCGTCAGCGCCGGCTTCGGCACCTTCGATTGGAACCTCGGGGGCGTGGCCCCGCACGGCTCGGTCAAGGACGGCACCGGCACCTCCTCGTTCGGGAAGAACGAGCAGGCGAACATGGCATCGGCCAGCGTCAATGCCATCCGCATGCAGGCCAACAAGCAATTCACCGGCGCCAGGAACAATTTCACGGTCGAGTTCGACTTCACCCGCTACAAGGGCTCGAAGGTCGGGGGCAAGGACGGCGTCGCGGGGGCAAACACGCTCATCGGCGTGAGCGACATCTACGCGGGCCTGACCTACGCGAGGACGACGGTCACCATCACCGGCACGCTCGAAAACGGCAGCGCCGTCAGCCCGGCAGGCTGGAAGCTGTACAACGGCGGCGTCGCGCCGAATACGGCCGGCGGCAACCAGCCGAGCGCGCAATTGAGCCTCGCGAACGGCGTTCTTCAGGGAACCAACAGGCCCGCCCCCGGCGGCCAGGCCAATTCGATCGACACCGTGATGGGCCTGGTGCGGCTCGACGCGGCCGGCTGCAAGACCCTGCGCTTGAGCTACGACCTCTATCCGATGCCGGGAAGCTTTGGGCCGCGTATCGACAATTCGGGGCTGTACGTCGCCTCCGCCTTCCCGCGCAAGCCGGTCGAGCCGCCGAAGGCCGCCGAGCCGCCGAAGGCCGTCGAGCCGCCCAAGGCCGCCGAGCCTTCCACGCCCGCGAAGCCGGTCCCTCCCACGGTCGTGATCAAGGACCCCGGGAAGCCTGGGACGACGACCAGCTATACCTACACCGTGAAGAACCCGGACGGCTCGATCGCGGGCAAGGGCTGCTTCACCTACGAGACCCCGGCCGACGGCGGCCCGCCCAAGCTCGTCGCATTCTATTACCACGACAACGTCGTGGGCACGATCAACCAGAGCAACGTCCAGACGTTTTATTTCGATCCGGAAGGTGACGACAAGCGCTTCACGTTCGTCACCGGGACCCCGGCCAAGGGCATTTGCAGCCTGACCGCGGACACCACCCTGCCGGCGCAGCTCACGGGAATCGGCGGCGAAGGCCCGCAGAGCTACCTCGGCAAGACGATCGAGTTCCCGAAGCTCGCCACGGGGACCACGACCACGGACGAGAGTACGTCCATTCCGGCGGTCGATCTCGTGGTGGTCATCGACTCCAGCGTCTCGATGAAGGACGAGGCGAACGCGCTGAGCGAGGCGGTCACCGCGGCCATCGAGGTGGCCAAGACGAAATGCCCCTCGGACCTGCGCGTCACGTACCTGGGCATCGAAGGGACGTTCAAGAACACCCGCTTCGACACCACGGTCAAGACGTACCTGACCACCACGGCAAAGGCGGACGAGGCCGCGCTGCGGGGTCGAAAGAAGGGTACGGTGGAGGGCGGCGGCGCGCAGGAGGACGGGGCGCGCGCCATCGAGGACGTGGTCGCGCATTACGACTGGCGGCCCAGCGCCAAGCGCGCGGTCTTTTTCCTGGGCGACGAGGCCTTCGAGGGCGGCGGCGCGGACATCGACAAGGAGGATATCGCCGCCGCCAATCGTGCCGTCGACGCCGCCAAGAAGGGCGACGTCCGCGTCCACACGTACCTCGGGACGAGCGGCGCGAAGGAGAAGCAGCGCAAGGCGCTGGAAGAGGAGTTCGCGCGTGTGGCCAGCGAGACCGGCGGCAAGGCGTTCACGTCGAAGGACGCGCTGAACGGCTTCCAGGCCCTCCTGGAGAAGGTGATCTGCGGGAGCAAGACGAGCACGACCACCACGACCGAGTTCTGCTGCTGCCAGGAATACGTGGAGCAGCCCGAGGCAAAGCCCTGAGCGGGCGGCCGTAGGCATGAAAGGAGGGCGACCATGGCGACCGTGAAATTCTCAGCGGATTGGACCCATCAGCAGAGCGGCGACATTCGATCCGGGGAAGCCTTGCAGATCGACTACGCGACGGAGCGGGTGTGTCATTGCAGGGCGACGCGTTATGGGCAGAAGGCGTGGAGCATCAGCGCCAACGTCCGATTTCACCCGAGCGGGCAGGAGCAAGCCGCCGATGTGTCCTCGGGCGCGTGCCAGGTGAACGTGCCCGCGAACACCAGCCGGATCGAGATCTGGTTTCACAATACCGATCACACGGGCTGCTCGGCCTGGGATAGTCGCTACGGCCAGAACTACGGATTCGACGTGAAGGCCGCCGGCTGAACCGTCCCGCTTCCGCCCCCGCCTCCGCCTCCGCATCCGCGGAGGAGCGCTCCTGCAAATCAGCGCGTTTTCTGGCCCGCCTCCCGCAGGCCGAGTATCTCCCGGCCGCGTCGGGGATGGGATCGATTCGCATCCCTCGAAGCATTCAACCAGGAGGAACAGCGCGCATGGTGGGAACAAAGCCGGGCAAACTTCGGGTCGGGATCGTGAGTGCAAATTGGGGCGCGATCGCCCACCTTCCGGCGTGGCGGCTGCTCGGTGACGTGGAAGTCACCGCGATCTGCACGTCGCGGCAGGAGACCGCGGAAGCCGCCGCGAAGCAGCTCGCGGTGGCCCGGCCCTTTTGGGACTTCGAGCGCATGTGCGCCGATCCGGACATCGATGTCATCGACGCGGGCACGAATCCAATCCTTCGCGAGAAAATCGTCACGGCGGCCCTCCACGCCGGCAAGCACGTGGTCAACCAGCTCCCCTTCACCTCCTCGCTGGAGGCGGCCGAGAGGCTCTTCGCGCTGCAACACGAGAAGGGCGTCGTGGGCGCCGCGGCCTGCAGCGTCGTGGGCCTGCCGCACCTTTCGCTGATGAAGGAGATGATCGACGAGGGAACCATCGGTGAGGTCTTCCAGGTGCATTGTGCTTGGCAGATGTCGTTCTTCCTCAAGATCCTCCCCGGCTTTCCCTATACCTGGTTCGGCAAGGCGGGCCTGGGCGTCAGCGTCACGCGCAACCAGGGGTCGCACATGCTGCACGCCCTCCGGCACGTGTTCGGTCCCATTGCATCCGTCGTCGGGCAGATGCAGACGCAGTTGAAGACCTGGGAGCTGCCGAGCGGGGAGACCATGCAGGTGGAGACCGATGACACCTCGCATGCCCTGCTCCGGTTCGCGAACGGCGGGATGGGGACCCTGACGACCTCGTGGACTGCGGCCGACAGCCCAGGTTTTCATATCGACGCGTTCGGCAGCAAGGGTCGTCTGCGGCTCGACGCTCTGCACTACCCGAGCATCGCTTCCGCCAAGCTGGTTGCGGCCGAGAGCAATTTCGCCATGCAGCCCACGGGCCAGGAAGTGCCGGTTCCGGAGCGCCTGTGCAGAATCGACGGCCACGTCGTCGCGGCCGACCCGACGGACGGGAGCGGCGGGCAGCGCGTGTCGCTCGGGAGGCTTTTCGAGGGATTCACGCGGGCCGTCCGTGACGGGGGCGAGCCGCCGGCGAGCTTCGCGCGTGCGGTCGAAGTGCAAAGGATCGTCGAGGCGCTCTACGCGTCGCACCGGCGCAAGGCTTGGGTCGACCTCACGCCGGGAGCGGACCTCGGCTGACTCGAAAAAGGCGTGGGCCTCGCGAAAACCACCTCGCGAGGCCCCCACCCGAGCGGGCGAAATCAGGGCATCATCGAGCCGCCGCCGCCGGCGCCGCCCATCCCACCGGCGCCGCCGGTGCCGCCCATCCCACCGGCGCCGCCGGCGCCGCCCATTCCGCCGGCGCCGCCCATTCCCCCAGCGCCGCCCATTCCGCCGGTGCCGCCCATTCCGCCGGTGCCGGCGCCGCCCATTCCGCCGGCACCACCGGCCCCCGTCGTGCTGCTGCTCGACGAGGTCGTGGCGTTGTTCCCGACGGGAATGTTCTCCTCCTCCACGTCCCCGCAGGCCACGAACGCAGCGCCGCAAAGCACGGCGCACGGGAGGGCCATGGCAAAGGTTCGCATGGGATCACTCGACGAAGATCGCCCCCGTCATCCCTCCGAGGGCGTGCGTGTCACAGTAATACCCGAACGTGCCCTTGTCCGGGAGGTTGAAGCTCGCCCCCATTCCGGTGGTCGTCTTCTTGATCGGCGAGGCGGCGTCCTCGTTCTTCATGAGCCCCTCGACCGTACCGCCCACGAGCGGGTGGATCGTGAAATTCGACTCGAAGATCACGTCCGCCCCCGCCTTCACGCGAATGCACTTCGGCGCGTACGCGAGGCCCATGCTCTTCACGGTCGCGGACGCATCGGCCGTGTGATCCTCGGCCATATCCACCGTACAGCCATTGACGGCCATCATCCCGCCGCCGCCCGCGCCGCCGCCGCCTCCCGCGCCGCCCATACCCCCGGCGCCGCCCATGCCACCCATTCCACCGGCACCGCCCATGCCACCCATTCCACCGGCGCCGCCCATCCCACCGGTGCCGCCCATACCGCCGGTGCCGCCGCTGCCGGCCGTCCCGCCCGTGCCGCCGCTGCCGCCGGTATCGTCACCACAACCCGCGCCCGCAGCCAGCATCGCGCCCACGACCAGAAGCATACCAATTGTTCGCATGTTCAAGCTACCGACCTTTCTCGCGTGGTCCGGCTCCCCCCGGATGCCGGATCCACATAGGACGGCAACCCTATCACCCTTTCCGTATCCGCGTCTTCACGATGCACGACCTCGACGGGGCTGGAATCTCCGATTACCATCCTTCGTGCATACAGATCCCGGCGGATCTGGAATCCTGGAGCACCATCCTCCTCGGATGCCATCGTTCATCCGCTCGGCCCTTCCGCCCAGGCGAGGATCGGCTTACCTTTCCAGGTGTCGTGATGCGCTGCGCACCTCCCCCGGATTTTCGGTACGTGTGGCTGGTCCCGGGTCCGAGCTTCCGGGCGCTCACGCTGGCCGCCGGCACGGTGGGGCTCTCGAGCCTCGGGCTCGCGCTCGGGCCGGAGACGGCGGCCTGGTCGCTCACGTCGGGCTCGCTCCCGATCGGGCTCGCCGTGGCCGGCGGTGCGGCGTTCGCCGTGGGCCTCGTGCGGCAGATCCAGAGGCCACGGGCGCCCTCCGGGGCGCGCGAGGTGAACATGGCCATCGTGCCCTGGGGCGTGCTCGTCGATCCGGGCGCGGAGGCGCGGATCCTGCGCTGGTCGGCCGTTCGGAAGGTCGAGGTCGAGGTGAAGCACACGCTCCGCGGCGGTACGCCCGCGATCGTGTCGAGCGTGGTGACGGTGCAGACCGAGCACGACGTGCTCGCCGGACACGCGCCCGGGGCCGTGGGGCTGGAGTCGCTGACGGTGAACCTCGACGCCTACACGGACGAGGCGTCGCGCCCGCTCGCCACGGACCTCGAAGGAATGGACGCGCTCGACGAGGACGGGCTCGGGCCCGTGGTGGGCCTTCTCCTGCGGCACGCGCAGGAGCTCTGCTCGACGAGCCGGGGGGCGGCGCGGCTGCACTTGCCGGCGGGCGATTATCGCCGGGCGTTGCTGCGGGCGCCGGGCCCCGAGACCGTGGCCGTGCTCGGACGCGCGCTCGCAGGCGACGTGCCGGGAGCAGCGGATCCGCGGCCGATCGCGGCGCTCTGCGCGGCCTTGCTCGGCGCCCAGGCCGTGACGCCGAAGCTCCTGCGCCTGTCGAGCTCGCCGCATCCGATCGTCGCCGCCGTGGCGCGCGCAGCGGCGCTGCGGCTCGGGGTCGCCCCCGCGAAGGTGGGGTCGATCGAGGAGGTGGACGAATTTTTGTTCGAGGAAGACCGCGCGATCATCGCCCGGATCGCCGCGGGAATCGATTGAACGGCGCGTCGGATCCTTTGACCACATATTGGTATCGAAAGGAAAAACAGACGGGACTTTCTTGCGGGCCCCCTTGTTCCCCTGCTAGCTCTCTTGGAGGAGAAACGGTGGTGCAGAGGCGGCGGATCGTGATGGGGCTTTTCGGGCTCGGGGCGCTTGGGCTCGGCGCTTGCGCTCGCTCGATGCCGATGCCCGGGGAGACCACGTCGAGCGCCGAGGGCGGGCCGTCCGCGTCCGCGTCCGCCGCCCCGTCCGCCTCCGCCGCGGCGCCCGTGGCCACGGCCCTCGCGGCCGGCACGACCGCGCCGGCCGCCGCGCC
>NZ_JARZHI010000074.1:0-53297 GCF_029946465.1 Polyangium sorediatum | reverse complement strand
CCGCGGGGGGCTGTCCGCCCCCTCGACCCCGGACCAGCCAGGGGCTGGACCCAGGGTTGAAAAACTGCGCTCCGCGCAGTTTTTCAAACAGGCCGACGAAGAAGCCGGGGTGCCAGCCGAACCAACAGCGCGGCTGTTTTGGTGGGGAACGTCGTTGCCAGTCTTGACCGGGCCTGTTCGACGAACTGCGCGGAGCGCAGTTCGTCGAGCTTGGGTCCAGCCCCTGGCTGGTCCGGGTGCAGGGGCGGACAGCCCCTGCTGGGGCCTGGGGCAAAGCCCCAGACGCTAGCGGCGCCGGTTCTCGACGAGCGAGACCACGAAGTCGAGGCCCCCGCGCACACGCTCGGGCAGGACGCCGTCGATCCGCTTGCCCAGGCTGTGCTCGAACTTTGCGCGCTCCTCGCGGAGCTCGTCGAGGGCGCGCGCGAGTTCCTGCTTCGCAGCTTCAAGCGCACCCTTCACCGCCTCGTGCTCGCGTCTTTCAGCCTCGAGCGCGCCCCTCGCAGACTCGTGCTCACGCCTTTCAGCTTCGAGCACGCGCCTCAAAGACGCGTGCTCACGCCTTTCAGCTTCGAGCGCACCCCTCACAGACTCGTGCTCACGCCTTTCAGCTTCGAGCACGCGCCTCAAAGACTCGTGCTCACGCCTTTCAGCTTCGAGCGCGCCCCTCACAGACTCGTGCTCACGCCTTTCAGCTTCGAGCGCGCCCCTCGCAGCCTCGTGCTCACGCCTTCCCGCTTCGACCTCGCCCTTCGCCACCTCGGTCTCTCGTTCCTTTTCCGAGAGCGCCCCCTGCAGCGACGCGACCTCCTTGCGGAGCGCCTCGATCTCCTCCTTCGACGGCCCCTCGACGACCGCCGCCGCAGGCTCCGCGGCCGGCGGCTCCGGCGCCGCGGCCACCTCGACGACCGCGGCGCGCATCACCTCGCCCTCGGTCGTCCCGATCCAGACCGACGTCGCCCCCTTCGTCGTCGTCACCAAGAGCACCCGCGGCCGGCCTTTTCCGCCCGCCGCCGTCGTGCTCACCGGCACCTTTGGCCCCTCGCTCGGCGCGGCCAGCGACGCCGCCTCGTACAGCGCGAGCTTCCCGCTCGCGAACGCCACGATCACGCTCGTGTCCGTCACCGCGACATCTGCGATCGGCGCGTCCAGCGTGACGAGTGACGCCTCCGCGCGCTCCCCATCCCGCATCACCACGCAAAGCCCCGCGCTGCCGCGCTTGTACACCACGCAGGACACGCGGCCTCCGCGCACCTGATCGAACTCCGCCGCCTCCGCCGGCAACGTCACCCGCGCGCTCGGCCCGCGCTCCGGCGCCGTGCCCGGATACACGCGAAGCTGCCCGCCGCCTTCCCCCTCGGCCAGCAGGTACGTCACGCCGTCCCCCACGTCCCCCGCGCGCATGCGCCCCGGAACCTCGACCGGCCGCGCGCCCACCTCACCACGACCGAGCGAGAGCGTGAGCACCTTGCCCTCGTCGCTGATCGCGAGCGCGCCTTCTCCGGAGGGACGCGCGAGCAGCATCCGCATGTCGCGTACGATCTCGCGCACCCGGTACGGATCGGCGAGCGGCACGGACCACACCGTGCCCTCCTTGTCGCGCACGAGCGCCACGTCTTTCGACAGCAGCGCCACCTCCTGCGCGGTGATGCGAGGCAGATCGATCGCGTCTCCGCTCGTCGCCGCCACGGGCGTGACCGCCATGCGGGCTGGCCTCGACGTCAAAAACGCGACGAGGCCCGGGCCCCCGAGCCATGCGCAGGCCGAGGCGCCTGCGCCGAGATCGAGGATCTTGCGCGGAGAATCGAGGTGCGAAGTCGACATGGCCCGGAGCGTACCCGAGCCAGACCCGTCTTGTACGTACTACTTGAGCCGCGCGTCACACGTCGCGCAGCGCTTCGGCACGGCGTCCTTGTGGTAGACCTCGCCGCACCGGCCGCAGAGCCGTGCGTCGCGCTCGAACGCGATGAGCTTGCCGCTCGCCTTGCACTTGAGCCCCGCGACCTGCGCCGGCTCGAGCGGCAGCGTCTCGGCCGACCCCTCGTTCGCGTTTTCCAGCGCCCCCGCCGCGATGTCCTCCATCTTCGCCGGGATCCGCTCGCGCGCCTCGCGCAGCACCTTGCCGGCCGCCTCGGGCAGCGCCGCGAGGGAGATCACGATCGACGTCCCCTCCCCCTCCACCGTCAGCGTCCGATCGCCGAGCACGAGCCGGCGCACCGCGTTCCACGCGATCCGCTCGATCTCGTTTCCGCCCTTCTCGACCCCGACGCCCGCGTCGCCCACGCGGATCGGCAGCGCCGCCCGTGGCCCGAACAGCGCCGTCACGAGCAGCACGGCCGCGCCGGCGGCGAGCAGGTACGGCGCGGCTTTGTGCGGCCCGAGCGCCTCGTCGCGCAGCCATTGCCCGTACGTCCCGGCCCCGACGAGCACCGCCGCCACCGAGAACGCGAGCACCGACAGGATCGCCGACGGCGAGCTCTTCGGCTCGAACCGCTTCTCCGTGCGCGGATCCGAGCGGAGCTTCAGCACGACCTCGTCCCGCGAAGGCGCCTTCTTTCCGCCCTTCTTCGTCTTTGCCTCTCCCATCGTCCCTCGCGCTTGCTCTATCGGATGCGCTGCCCGAACGCAAACAGGCAAGGTAGACTCGCATGGCATGCTCGGCCGCCTGGCCACCTACGTCGTGCCCGCGGCCTCGGTGATCGTCACCGCGCTCGTGCTCTTTGGCCCGGGTTCGCCGAACCCCGCGCCCTTCGTGCGGGTGCGCGGCGTGCCCGTGGCCGGCGGCCGGACCCTCGCCCTCCGCCTCGAAGGCGCGCGACGATTGTTCGGCGTGGACGACGTCGCCGCGCTCGAAGGCGTGACCGTCGAGGTCACGAACGCCGGGACGAACCTCGCGCCCGAGACGGTCTCACTCGGCCCGGACGGCGTCGGCGAAGCCTCGATCGAGGCGAACGCGCCGCTCACGGGCCCGCTCGACGTGCGGGTCCTCCAGGGAAAAACGGTCCTCGCCGAGGGGACCGTGCCGCTCCGGCCTCCGCCTCCGAAGGCCGCCCCCGCGCGCGACATCGCGGGCGTTTCGAGCGGTTTTTTCCGCTTCTTCGTGCACGCGCGCCGCGGCCACCTCGTCTCGCCTTTCCCGGAGACGCTCGACGTCGCCGTGGGCCTGCCCGAGCACGCCTCGCCCTATCGCCCGAGCTTCGCGGGCATCACGCTCTCGCTTTCGGGGTCCGGCACGACGATCACGCCCGAGAAAAACGACACCAACGAGCGCGGGGCCGCGTCCTTCACCGTCACGCCGCTCGCGCACCACGTCGAGCTCGTGATCTCCGCCCGGGATCCCGATGGCCACGAAGGCCGCTGGGAAGGCCTCTTGCCCGTGCATCCGGGCGCCATCTGGCTCGACCCCGACCTCCACGCCGGCCTCACGTTCGTCTCGCCCGCCCCGCGCGATCGCGTCTACGCCTCCGTCGTCACCGACGTAGGCCGCATCCTCGGCGCGGTCGTCCCCGTCACCCGCGACGACGTCGGGTTCTTCCGCGGCCGCCTCGACGTCACGCCCCCGGAGGGACCCGCGCAGGTCATCGTCTCCGGCGACCCCGGCGAGCGCGGCGTCGCCACGATTGCCTGGCCCCTCGCGGCACAACCCCCCTCCGCCGCCGCGCCTCGCCTCGAACTCCTCCTCGACGGATCGGCCGCCGCCGAAGCACGCGAACATGCGCGGGCCTCCTCGGCGCGGCGCGCGGCCGTTTTCCTCGTCGCGGTCGCGGCGCTCGCGGAGGTCCTCTTGATCCTCGTGCGGACGCGGGCATCGCAGCGGGACCTCGACACGAACCTCGCTGCGGCCGTCTCGCTCGAAGCGAGCGACGAGGCGGGCGCGCCCATTCCGCCCGAGGATCAACGGCGTATCGTGGCGGCGGCGCGCGAGCGCCATCCGGCGCTCCGCGTCGCGCTCGCCATCACGCTCGTCACGCTCGGGTTTGCGCTCCTCGCGGCATTGTCCACGTTTCGCCGCTGATTCTTGGCACGACTTGCCAACGTCCTCGGAGTCGTGTCTGATCGAGCTTTGCGATTTCCATCCACCCCCACGAGGAATGTGCCGATGGCTCCCAGGCTCGCGTTCGGATTGGTTCTTTTCTTGATGGGCTGCGGCGGCTCGACGCCTTTGCCGGAGACGAAGGAGCCCGCCGCGCCCGCCGCCAAGGTCAACGTCCCGGAGATGCAGCGCAAGGCCACCGTGCGTGTCAAGGCCGAGCTGCCCGAAGACGTGAAGACCGCGTTCGTCGACACGGTAAAGAAGTCGCGCCTCCCGGACGCCGTGGGCACCGCCGGCGTGGGCTGGACCTCGACCGGCAGCGGGTTTTTCCTCAAAGCGCCGGACGGCAAGGGCCTCGTGCTCATCACGAACCGGCACGTCGTGGACAGCGCGCCCAAGGTCACGATCGTCCTCGACGAACACACCTCGCTCAGCGATTGCGAGGTCCTTTATACCGACGACAAGTATGACGTCGCCGTGGTGAAGGTGCCCGAGAGCCTGGCGACGAGCGCCATTGCGGTGGCCACGCTCGCCGACGTCGGCGTGAAGAACGACGAGTCGGTCCAGGCCTCGGGGTATCCGCGCGTCGGCGACCAGCAATCGTACCGCCTCACGAGCGGCACCATCTCGAACGCCGATTTCTCGGTCACGGTGCGCGGCCACAAGTCCTCGTTCCTGCAGCACACGGCCGCGATCGATCCGGGCAACAGCGGCGGCCCCCTCTTCCGCAAAGACTCGCTCGAGGTCATTGGCATCAACACCCTGACGATGCGCTCGAACGACAACCTCTACAGCGCGGTCCCCGCCGCCACGGTGAAGGGCGTGCTCGAGCGCGCCTTCAAGGTGCCGGCGAAGTCGGACGTCCAGGCGACGATCAAGCAGATCCAGACCTCCTGCAAGGAGCTCATGGACGAGCTCAGCATCGGCGGCGAGCCTCCGATCTCCACCGTCGCGCTGGTCTCGGATCGCCTCGTCGCCGACCGCGGCGTGCCCACCTGGGAGCTCCGCTACATCGAGAATGGTCCTCCGCAACGCAACGAGGACACGGGCGAGCTCACCCCGGGCAAACCCAAGGTCAACGAGGAGGCCTTTGGCGAGCTCGTGTCCGCCGTGAAAAAGGGCGACGTGATGGAGCACCTGCGCGGGCTCACGTTCGCGTACCTTTACGTCGATTTGAAGCGTCAGAAGGGCGTCAACGGGGACCCGTGCTCGCGCGTCGTCGAGAAGGACGTGCGTGATTACGACGATCGCGGCTTCGTGCGCGTCGGCATGGATCTCGGCTCGGGCGAGCGCCGGACGATGCGCTTCCGCTTCGAGCAGGGGCACTGGCGCCTCTCCGGATACGAATGAGCTCCGCGCGGTGACGCGCGATTCGATTTGAAGCCCGAACAATCTCCCACCTACCGGCCCGAGATCGACGGTCTCCGGGCAGTCGCCGTGACCAGCGTGGTCCTCTTCCACGCCGATCTCGGGCTCCCGGGCGGGTACGTCGGCGTCGACGTCTTTTTCGTCATCTCCGGCTTCCTCATCACGTCGCTGATCCTCCGGGATCTCCGGGACGACACGTTCCGCCTCGCCGATTTCTGGGAGCGGCGCGCCCGGCGGATCCTGCCTGCGCTCGTGCCGGCCAGCGCCGCCGCGCTCCTCCTGTCGATCGCATTCCTCCCGCCGGACGCGCTCGAAGGCGTCGGCCGCTCGGCCATGTACCTCGCGGCCTTCGCCTCGAACGTGTTTTACCGGAACAACCTCGGCTATTTCTCCGCGCGCGCCGAGGAGCAACCCTTGCTCCACACGTGGTCGCTCGCCGTCGAGGAGCAGTTTTACCTCCTGTTCCCGCCCCTGCTCCTCCTCGCCTTTCGCCTCGTGAAGCGCTCGCACCTGCGCCTCGCGCTCGTCCTCGGGATCACCGCCGCGCTGAGCCTGGCCGCGAGCATCCGCGTCACGCGGATCGACCCACCGTCGGCCTTCTACCTCCTCCCCGCGCGCGCCTTCGAGTTGCTCGCCGGCGCGCTCCTCGCCTTCGTCCCTGCCAAACCCCTCGCGCGCCTCGGCCACGCGCGTGAATTCCTTTCGATCGGCGGCCTCACGCTGATCGCCGCGTGCTGCCTTCTCTTCACCCGGGAAACCCCCTTCCCCGGCGTGGCCGCCGCCGCGCCGTGCCTCGGGGCGCTCCTGTTCCTCCTGGCAAACCTGCGCAGCGTGGCCGGACCGCCGCCCACCTGGAGCGGCCTCGCGCTCGCCTCACGCCCGTTCGTCTTCCTCGGCCTCGTCTCGTATTCGTTTTACCTCTGGCACTGGCCTCCGCTCGCGATTGCCCATTCTTGGAAAGTGGGCGGCGACGCGTGGCTCTTTCGCAGCGCGGTCGTCCTCGGCGCGTTCGTGCTGGCCGTGCTTTCGTGGCGTTTCGTCGAGCAACCTTTCCGCAAACCTCGCCCGCGCCGGAGCCGCGCCTGGGTCGCGGGCGGGGCCGCCGTCGCCATGGGCGCGCTCCTGCTCGGCGGCGCCTCCATTTCCGCGCATGGAGAGATTTCGCAGGTCCCGCCGGCCGCGCTCGGATGGCTCGACGCCAAGATCGACCCGAAATACCTGCACATCGTCGGCCTCGATCGAATGCGCGCGCGGAACCTGCCTTCGATCGGCGTCCGCGACGAGGACAAAGACCCGACGGTCCTCGTCTGGGGCGACAGCCACGCCATGGCCGTCATGTCTGCGATCGATGAGGCGTGCCGCGACGTCGGCTGGAAAGGGCTCGTCGCGACCCACGCCTCGACCGCGCCCGTGCGGGGATATTACGTGCGTGAAACGTATGGCCTCAACGAACGGGCCTTGCCGTACAGCGAGTCCCTCTTCGAGTTGATCCCGACCGCCGGCATCACCGACGTCGTCCTGGTCGCCTACTGGAGCTCGTACTTCCGCGAAGATCCGCCGAGCCACGACCCGCTCGTGAAGGCCCTCCTTTTGACCATCAAGGATCTCCGGGCGCTCGGCGTGCGCGTCTGGTTCCAGCGCGAGGTGCCGAAATACGCGGTCGACGTGCCACAAGAGCTCGCGCGGCGCGCCCTCGTGGGCCTCGCTCCGCCGAGCGGCGAGGTCACGCTGGCGGAGCTTCACGTGCCGAGCCCGATGCAAGCCTTCGAATCGGAGATCGTCGCCGCCGGCGCGACGCTCGTCGACTCCATCGGCGCGCTCTCCACCGCGGAGGGCCTCCCGATCGCGGGCGTCGACGGCCGCTCCCTCTACTGCGACCACCATCACCTCACGCCCGCGGGCGCACGCCGCCTCCTGCCCGCCTACCGCGCCGCATTTGCCGCCGCGACGCAGCCCTGAGACCACGTGCGTCCGCGGAGAATGTCCCGTGATGCCGGGCTTCCCAGGGCGCGCGGACGGGCCCGCCCGCGCCGCGTGGTGCGAGCAGGCTCGACGCGTCTCCGCGTGATACCCTGCGCTCGTGCGCTCCCACGTCCTCGCCGGCTGCTTGCTCCTCGGCTTGCCCTTCGCCGCGACCGTCCTCGCGCCGCCCAGCGCCGAGGCCGCAGACTTCGACCCGTCCGGGCGCAACCGCAAGAAGCCCCCGAAGCCGAACCCGCAGCCCGGCGGCGGGAGCCGGCCCGCGCAGCCGAAGCAGCCGAAGCAGCCGCAGGGCGACGCCGACGCGACGGGCAAAGGCCCGGGGAGCGACGCGCTCATCGCGCGGTACACGGCGATCGTCATCTCGCAGCCGAGCGCGCCGTTCCCGCTCCAGCGGCTCTCGCAGCTCTATCGGGAGCGCGACGGCAACATCAAGAAGCTCGTCGAGGAGTTCGAAAAACGCGCCGCCACGCCGGGCACCGACGCCTGGGCCGCGAAGGTCGCGCTCGCCGGCATCTACAAGCTCGACGGCCGCCCCGAGGACGCCGTCAAGACGTACGAGGCCGCGATCGCCGAGAAGCCGAACGATCCGCAGGCCATCCTCGCCCTCGCGCAGCTCCAGTCCGAGCGCGGCGATAAGTCCGCCTCCCGCGCGAGCTACGAAAAAGCCCTCGCCCTGCTCAAGCCCGGCCCGGACTTCGAGCAGACGACGCGCACGCTCCTCGGGCTTTGCCTCGATCTGAAGGACTTCGAGGCCGCGAAGAAGCACCACGACGCGCTCGTGAAGGCCGCGCAGGGCTCGCTCTTCGTGAAGGCCGAGCTCGGCCGGGAGCTGCTCGCGCGCTCGCTCTACGATCGCGCCGAGGTCGAGTTCCGCGAGCTCGTGAAGGCCGCCGCTGGCGACAACCGCGCCCTCGCGCCGGCGCTCCGCGATCTCGGCCAGGTCCTCGCGCGGCAGAAGAAGACCGAGGAGGCGCTGAGCGTGCTCAAGCGCGCGCTCACGGTCGCGGGCGGCGCGGCCGGCGTGCGCGCCGAGATCCTGGTCATCATGACCGACGCCTTCCGCGCCGAAGGCAAGCTCGCCGAGCTCATCCCGATCCTCGAAGCCGAAAAGGCGCAGGACGCGCAGCGCCTCGCCACGCTGGGCGGCCTCTACGAAGAGACCGGCGACGTCGACAAGGCGATCGCCACGTACCGCAAGGTGCTCGGCATCGACAGCCGCGCGATCGACGTACGCCTGAAGCTCGTGCACCTCCTGCAGACCGCGGGCGAGCTCGACGCGGCGATCAAGGAATACGAGGCGCTCATCAAGGCCGCGCCCGGCAACCCGGACTTCGTCTTCGAGCTCTGCGAGACGCTCATCCAGCGCGGCGATCGCCCGAAGGCGCTGAAGCTCCTGACCGAGCTCGAGGCGCGCGTCGGCAGCGAGCCCGAAATCCTCGCCGCCGTCGCCGACTTCTACGAGCGCGTCGAGGAGAAGGACAAGGCCCTCAAGGTCCTGCAGAAGCTTGCGGCCTCCGGCGGCGCCGACCACACGTACATCGTCGACCTCGGCGATCGCTACTACCAGGCCGGCGACAAGAAAAAGGCGCTGGAGACGTGGGCGCGCATCAAGCAGGTCGTGCCGAACCGCGCGCGGGCGAACTCCCTCCTCGGCGAGGTCTACCTCGACCACGACATGCCACTCGAAGCGCTGAACGCGCTGCGCGAGGCCGTCCAGCTCGAACCGACCAACGTCCGGTACAAGAAAAACCTCGCCGTCGCGATCGAGCGCACGGCCGCGACGCTCGGCAGCGCGGCGCAGCGATACGCCGAGGCGCGCGTGATCTGGGAGGAGCTGCTCGCCGGGGCGCAGAACGACAAACTCCTCGCCCGCGAGGCGCGCACGCACATCGTGAGCCTGTGGTCGCTCGCGCACGAGCTGCCGAGCCGCGTCGCGCCGCTCACCGCGCGCTTCAACGGCACCCCGCCCGACCTCGAAGCCGGCCGGCTGCTCGCCGAGGTGCAGCGCCGCCTGCATCGCCTCGCGGACGCCGAGGCCACGTTGCGCAAGGTCACCGAGCTCGCGCCCGGCGACGAGGAGAGCCTGCTCGCGCTCGAACGGATCCTCGTGCTGGAGCAGAACCTGCTCGGCGCGATCGGCGTCCTCGAAAAGCTCGTCGAGGTGAACCCGAAGCGCGCGCGCGAGTTCTACCAGCGCATGGCCCAGTACGCGGCCGAGCTCTACCGCGACGACGACTCCATCAAGTACGCGGCGCGCGCCGTCGAGCTCTCGCCCGAGGACGCGAACGGCCACCAGAAGCTCGGCGACATGTACCGGCGGCGGCAGGATTTTCCGCACGCGATCGCCGAGTACAGGCAAGCCATCCAGCGGAACGACAGGCTCTTCCCGGTCTACTTCGACCTCGCCGAGCTGCTCCTGTCGAGTGGCCAGGTCGATGAGGCCGACAGGCTCTTCCGCCGCGTCGTGCGCTCCTCGCCCGACGAGGAGCTCGTCTCGCGCGCGGCGCGCATGAGCATGCAGATCAACCTCGGCAAGAACTCGCTCGAATCACTCGAGCGCGAGCTCTTGCCCGTCGCCGTCGGCAACCCGCAGAAGGGCATCTACCGGCGCCTGCTCGTCGAGCTTTACGGCGCGATGACGCTGCCGCTCGTGCAGAAGGTGCGCCACGAGGGCGGCACGTCGCCCGCGGCAAGGGCAGCGCGCGCGGAGCTCGGGAAGATCGGCGCGCGTGCGATCAAGCCGCTGCTCGACGCGCTCGCCGACGACAAGGAGTCGCAGCAGAAGATCGCGATCGAGGTCCTCGCGTACGTCGAGAACAAGAGCGCCGGCCCGGCCCTCTACAACTACGCGACAGGCCAGGCCGACAAGAGCCTGCGCGTGCGGGCCATGATCGCCTGCGGCGCCCTGCGCGACCCGTCAATCCTGCCGCGGTACGAGCAGATGCTCGCGCCGAAGGACACGGGCGCGGCCCTCCTGCCGAGCGACTCCATCGCCGTCGCCGCGGCCTGGGGCGTGGCGCGCATGGGCGACAAGAAGGCCGAACCTTTGCTGGTCAAACTTCTCGGCTCGACCTCGCCGGAGGTGCGCGGCGTCGCGGCCCTCGGCCTCGGGCTCACGCACGACAAGAAGTACACGCCCGCGCTCGTGGCCCTCGCCCGCGCGCCCGAGGCCGGCGCCACCGCGCGCGCCGCCGCCGTGCACGCGCTCGCGGAGCTCGGCGCCTCGCAGAGCGACAACCTCCACATGCTCGTCGCGCTCGCCGACACGAACGAGCCGGTCCTCCGGCAAGCGGCCCTCGTCGCCCTCGCGCGCCTCGCGCCGAAAGGCGACGCCGCGCAGAGCGCCTCGGCCGAGAACGCCCTCGCGTCGAGCCTGTTCGCGACCGACGAGTCGATGCGCCGCACCGCCGTCGCGGCCGCGACTGCCCTCGCCACGAAAAACTTCTCCCGCACGGGCGAGGCGCTGCCCGTGCCCGATGGTCCGCTCTCCATGAAGGAGATCCTCGCGGGCCTCGGCCCGGACGCGGCGCGCGTCGCGGGAGCCCGCGCCCGCGCGCTCGTCGCGCTCGCGCCCTCGCTCGAACGAGCTGCCGTGGCCGCAGCCTCGACCTCGCCCGATCGCGCGCGCGTCGTCGCGGACGCGCTGCTCGCGAACGACGCTGAACTCTCCCTCGCGCCGCTCCTCGGCCCCGACGACAAACTCGACCCCGAATCGGCGCGCGCGACCTCGGCCGCGATCGAGCGCATCGCCGCGGCCGTCGTGCCTGCGTTCGTCGCGCTCGTCCGCCATCCGGCGCTCGAGGTCCGCACGCGCGCGGTCGAGCTCCTCGCACGGAGGCCCGAAAAGGAGGCGCAGGACGCCGTGATCGACGCGCTCTCCGATCCCGAGGAGAGCGTGCGACGGGCAGCGCTCGCCGCGCTCGGCCGGGTCAAACACCCGGCCACCATTGCCGCCGTCGCGCGCCTCGGCCGTGAAGCGCCGAGCTGGCCGCTCCGCGTGCGCGCCGCCGAAGCGCTCGGCCGCCTCGGCGCGGGCGCGACGGGCCGGGTCGCGTTCGAGACCCTCACCACGATCGCGCAAGAGGACCCGTATGCCCTCGTGCGCGAGGCCGCAGCCCTCTCGATGGCCTCGCTCGATCGCGCCGCCGCCGAGCCCATCCTGCGCAAGCTCTCCGCGAGCGACCCGGAGCCCCGCATCCGCAAGACGGCCGCGGACCTGCTCGGCGGCAAAGCCACGAACTGAGGGACGGAGTCGTTTCCGTCCCGTCAAACGCGTTCCGGGATCGGGCCTCCCATGTTGAGGATCTCGACCCGCACCAACGCGCCTGCCTCGACGAGCGCGCGTTTCGTCTCGGCGTCGTCCTCCACCACGACATGCGTGACGTCTTGCTCCGGCGGCGCATGCGCGCGGACGGCTTCGAGCAGCGGCCGCGCGAGCGTCGGCCTGGCCACGCGGAACGGGAATGACCCCGGGTAGCTCGGATGGAAGCACGCGATCCCGAGCCGCGCCTCGTCCGGCCGGGCCGCATCGACGAGGCGCAGGAGCACCGCCCCTGCCCGCGCGCGGTTCAGCGCGATCGTACCGAGGGGCAGGCCAAAGGCCGCCTCCAGCGCGGCGTCCTCGTGCGGCTCGACCCTCCGCGCCATGATCCCCTCCTCGCCGCCTGGCAAGCGCGAAAGCACGTCCCAGCCGAGCCGCATCGCCGTGGACGCGTAGTTCCTGGTCATGCCGACGGACGAATACAGCGCGATCGCGACGACGTTGCCGACCTTCACGTTGAGGCACCAGCGCGAGCACCCGGCCGCGCGGAATCGCTCGGCGCTCGCCCGCAGCAGCGAGCGCCCTCCGCCTTTGCCGCGTGCCTCGGGCGCGACCACCACGTGACGCACGTAGCCCGTCTCCTTCAGGGCCACGACGTACGCATACCCCGCGATGTCGCCGCCTCGCTCCAGGATCAGGGTATGCGGCATGAGATCGCCGGCCCATGCCTCGCGCGGCAGCGTGGGATCATCGACGCCGAGCTCTGGAAGCAGACGCGCGTAAACGTCGTAGTCGGCCGCTGTCGCGGGCCTCGACGTGAACACCTCGTGCATGGGTCGGGAACGTACCATGGCAGAACGGCCACGCCCTCCGCACGCCCTCGTCAGGCAGCCTTGCGCGCGCCTCGCGCCTCGGCCGCGAGCTCGCGGATCTCCGGCTGCTCGACGTCCCAGCCGCGCAGGAGCACGGCGGCGCGCATCCAGCTCATGTGCCGCCGTTCGTCCTCGAAGTTCGCCGCGACGAGCGCGCGGATCTCCTCCGGCAGCCCCGCTCGCAATGCCGACGCGTACGCGTTGTTCGAGAGCTCCTCGTTGCCGCGCATCACCAGCACCGCCGTTCGATCCTCCTGCGCGGCGAGCGTGGTGAAGGCCCGGATGATCTCGCCCTTCGCATCGAGCTCGCGCGGCGGCTCGGCGAAAGCCCGCCGGACGTGCTCGCCAAGCTCGGCGACGTGCCTCAGGTGGTCCTCCCGGAACGCGGCGAACGTCCCTTGGATCTCCTCGTCCCGCGAGACCCCGCGCGCGACCTCGTAGGCCGCGGAGCACGCGAGATCGAGCGCGATGAGCTCGTTCAGACACTGGAGGATCTTCTCGTCCATGTCCGCCTCTTCCCTTTCGTCCCGTGGAGGGCGCCGCGCCCTCGGGGGCTACGTGGCGAGGCCCCCTGTCCACCGCAAGCGCCGCGCGGCCCGGGGAGGTTTTTCCTGCCAGACGTGGCCCCGAGCGCGCGCGCCCAGGCGAACCCCGAGCGCCCAAGTCACCCTCCCCCGGGCGGCTTGCGCTCCCCCCTCCCTGTCTGCTACATGGCGCCCCCTATCCATCACCGCGCGAGTGATCTCGCGCAACACGGAGGTAACGACATGGCACGCAAGGCACCGCTCGCGATCGTGAAGGAGAAGTTCAGCGAGAAGGCGAAGCTCGTCGAGGCGGTCAAGGGCTTCATGACGGAGGACCTGTGGGTCGGCCGCACGAGCTCGGACCGCGGCGGCGACAAGGGCCTCGATCACGTCTCGAACGCCAAGCTCCTGCGCCTCCACGCCACGTTCTCCGAGGTCAAGGAGAAGTTCGGCACCCGGGCGAAGCTCATCGACGCGATCTTGACGGCCGAGAACCGGTTGAAGGACGCGGGGTACAAGAAGCGCCTCGAGGCCTACCCCGTCCCGCGCCTCTACGACCACTACAAGGCCGCTTCCAAGCGCGCCAAGGCCGCCACGGCCACCAAGGCCTGACCCACCCCTCCCAGCACCTCCTTCCGCCCCTTCTCCCGTCCGTCTGTCCCGTCCTCGCGGCCCCCCACCCCACCCTTGAAGGTTCGGCCTTCCTGGCGTATTGAGCCGCAGCACGGACGTACCGGAAGACCGACGTCCACCGCACAGCATTTCACGCTCAAAGCCGCCCCTGGTTTCCTCGCGCGCTGCGAGGAAGCTCTGCCCCGAACAGCACGTCGCGCAAGGGCCATGGCCCTCGGGTCCCAAGGGAGACGAAGACGTTGACCAGCAGCCATCACGACACTGACACCGACGCGTGGAGCACCGACGACGCGAAGGCCCTTTACATGATCGACCGCTGGGGCCGCGGCTACTTCGACGTGAACCCCACAGGGAACATCACGGCGGCGCCCCTGCAGGAGCGTGGTCGCAAGATCGCCCTCATCGACGTCGTCGAAGAGGCGCGTGAGCAGGGCCTGCGCACGCCGCTCCTGATCCGCTTCCAGGATCTCTTGCACCACCGCGTGCGCACGCTGAACGAAGCGTTCAACCGCGCCATCTCCGACCTCAAGTTCCGCGGCACCTACCGCGGCGTGTTCCCCATCAAGGTGAACCAGCTCAAGGAGGTCGTGGAGGAGATCCTCGAAGCGGGTCGGACCTACCATTACGGCCTCGAGGTCGGCTCGAAGCCCGAGCTCTTCGCGGGGCTCAGCGTCCACACCGACAACGAGTCGCTCATCGTCTGCAACGGCTACAAGGACGAGAACTTCATCCGCACCGCGATGATCGGCCGCAAGCTCGGCAAGAAGGTCATCCTCGTCGCGGAGAAGCTCTCCGAGGTGCGGACGATCGTTCGTGTTGCAAAGGAAATGAACGTGGAGCCGATGCTCGGCCTGCGCGTCCGGCTCATGACGCAAGGCGCCGGCAAGTGGGCCGAGAGCGGCGGCGAGCACGCGAAGTTCGGCCTGTCCACGGCCGAGATCCTCGCGGCCTGCGCGATCCTCGCGGAGGCGGGCATGAGCTCGGCGTTCAAGCTCCTGCACTTCCACATCGGCTCGCAGGTCCCGGACATCCTCGTCATCAAGCGCGCGGTGCGCGAGGCGGCGCGGCACTACGCGAAGCTGCGCAAGATGGGGCACCGCATCGAGTACATGGACGTCGGCGGCGGCCTCGCGATCGACTACGACGGCTCGCGATCGACGTTTCATTCGTCGATGAACTACTCCGTGGAGGAGTACGCGCGCGACATCGTCTTCAACATCGCGGACATCTGCGACGACGAGAAGGTCCCGCACCCGAACATCGTGAGCGAGTCGGGGCGCGCGATCGTCGCGCACCACTCGGTGCTCGTGGTGCAAGCGTTCGGCTCGATCGAGAAGACCCCGGAGGCGCCGATCGACATCCAGACGGAGGAGCACAAGCTCATCCGGAACGTGCTCGACACGCGCGACAGCCTCTCCGTCCAGAACCTCGCCGAGTCGTGGCACGACATCCTCCAGGTGAAGGAGGAGTCGCAGAAGATGTTCGAGCTCGGCCTCTTGAACCTCGACGTGAAGGCGCGGGTAGAGGCCCTCTTCTGGGAGACCGCCGAGCGCATGCAAAAGCTCATCGCCGCGCTCGATCCCGCGGAGATCCCGGAAGACGTCGTCGAGCTACGAAACAAGCTCGCCGACCAGTACATCTGCAACTTCTCGGTGTTCCAGTCGTTGCTCGATCACTGGGCGCTCGGCGCGCTCTTCCCGGTCGTGCCGATCCACCGGCTGCACGAGCGGCCGGGCGCGGAGAGCACGCTCGTCGACATCACGTGCGACTCGGAGGGCAAGGTCTCGAAGTTCATCGACCTCTCCGACGTGAAGGAGACGTTGCCGCTCCACGCGCTGCGCGGCGACGAGCCGTATTACCTCGGCATCTTCCTCACCGGCGCCTACCAGGACATCATGGGCGACATCCACAACCTGTTCGGCCGGGTGAACGAGGTGCACGTCTTCCTCGATGACGACGAGGAGTGCGGCTACTACATCGAGGAGACGATCGCGGGGAACCAGATCCGCGAGGTCCTCGCGATGACGCAGTACGACACGCAGAGCCTCATCGCGAAGGTGAAGGCCCAGGTCGACGGCGCGATCAAGCAGGACCTCCTCAAGCCCACCGAGGGCATGCGCCTGCTCGCCGATTACGAGCGTGGCCTCAAGGATCAGACCTACCTGAGCTTCTGACGCAGCGCCGGGGTTTCACCCCGGACCCCGACCAGGGGTTGTCCACCCCTGGACCCGGACCAGGCACGGCCTGGACCGAGGATGGAAGAACTGCGCAATGCGCAGTTCTTCCAGCCGCCAGGAGGGTTGCCTGTTGAAACGCCAGCGCTGCTGACTTCATTGGCAGTCTTGACCCGGCCTGTGCGATGAACTGCGCACCGCGCAGTTCATCGTCCTGGGTCCAGCGCCTCGCTGGTCCAGGTCCAGGGGCGGACAGCCCCTGGTGGGGTTTGGGGCAACGCCCCAACGCGGGACCAGAAGTTGACGCGACGAAAGGGCATGTTCGCGGCGCCTGTGTCAGGATGCGCGCCCAGCGCCACCCGAACGCCTCGTGGCGCGCCGTACGAACGAGGCGAGCCGTCGATGCGATCCCCGCTTTTGCCGATATTCCTCACCGTCTTCGTCGACGTCCTCGGCCTGACGCTCATCCTGCCGCTGCTGCCGTATTACGCGAAGGACTACGGCGCGTCGGATTTTCAGGCGACGCTCCTGACCTCGGTTTACGCGGCGGCGATGTTCGTGTCCGGGCCGATGCTCGGCCGGCTCTCGGATCGTATTGGTCGAAAGCCCGTGCTCCTGCTCAGCCAGGTGGGCACGCTCATCGGCTGGCTCACGCTCGCGGCTGCGCACAACCTGGAGATGCTCTTCGTCGGCCGTATCATCGCGGGCCTCACGGCGGGCAACCTCAGCATCGCCCAGGCGTACATCTCCGACGTCACGAAGCCGAACGAGGAGCGCACGCAGGCCTTCGGCTTTTTCGGCATCGCGTTTGGCACCGGCTTCTTGCTCGGCCCCGGCATCACGGCGCTGCTCACGTACCTGTTCCGGGATCACCCCGATCCGCTCTTCAAGTACAAGCCGCCCACGCTCGCGGCCGCTGGGCTCAGCCTGGCCGCGATCCTGCTCACTGCGTTCTTCTTGCCGGCGCGCAAGCCCGCGGCCCAGACGGGCCGGCGACTCTCGGGCATGGCCGAGTACCTCTCGCGCCCTGGCCCGCGCAAGCACCTCGCCGAGTTCTTCTTCTTCAGCGTCTCGTTCGCCGCGCTCACGGGCGCGCTCGGCGTCTACCTGAAGCGCCAGTTCAACTACGAGCTGCACCAGGCGGGCCTCATCTTCGGCCTCTCGGGGCTCATCGGCGCGATCGTGCAGGGCGGGCTGCTCAAGCGGCTCGTGAAGAGGCTTGGCGAGGAGCGGCTCACGGCGATCGGCCTCGGGACCATGGTCCTCGGCTACTGCCTGCTCGGCGTGGCGACGAGCCTCGGCTTTTTGCTCGTGCTCGTGGTGCTCGGCTCGTTCGGCGCGGCTGTCGTGCGTCCGAGCGTGACGACGCTCATCACGCGGAGCGTCGCCAAGGAGGAGCAGGGCACGGTGCTCGGCGTGAGCCAGTCGCTCGGCAGCCTCGCGCAGATCGCGGGCCCCGCGGCGGCCGGCTGGCTCATCGATCGCAACCAGGTCGTGATGTACGGCCTCCTCTGCGCGGGCTTCAGCCTGCTCGGCCTCCTGCTCGCGCTGCAGCGCCGCGGGGAGCCGCGCCCCGTCGAGCAGGCGCCCGCGGAGGGATGACTACCGGCTGGCCTCGCGAAGGCAATACCGCAGGCCGTCCTTCAGGTTCCGTAACGTCTTCACGTCGCCCATCCCGACCCCGAGGGTCACCACGGTCTGCGCGACCGCGGGCCGGAGGCCGGTGATCACGGTCTTCGCGCCGACGAGGCTCGCGGCGCGGGCGATCGCGAGCAGGCGATCGGCCGTCCCCGTGTCGAGCACCGGCACGCCCGTGAGGTCGAGGATCAAGAACCGCGCCTGCAGCTCGACCACGCTGCCGAGCGCGGCATCCATCATCTCGGCGGCGCGACCGCTGTCGACGACGCCGACCACGGGCAAACACAAAACGCCCTCCTGCACCTCCAGGATCGGCGTCGAGAGCTCCCGGATCGATGCGGCTTGCCGCTCGATGACCGCGAGCTTGTCGCGCAAGTCCGCCTCGGCGCCCTTGCGCTCGGTGATGTCCACGATCGCGGCGGCGAGCCGCAGAAGCTCCCCGCTCTCGCTCCAGAGCGATTGAAAGGTGCTGGACACCCACAGGTACGAGCCGTCCACGCGGAGGAGCCGGCTCTCGAAGGACGTCTCTTCCTTGCGTGACGCGAGGTGTTCGGCGAAGAACAGCCTCGCGCGTTCGCGGTCCTCCGGGTGGACGAACGCCGTCCACTCGCGGAGCGTCTTCGGGGCCGCCTCCGCCGTGATGCCGAGCAGCCGCGTGAGCCCGTCGGATACGTAGATCGGCTGCGTGGGATCGCCCGGGTTCTTCGGATCCTGCGGCACGTAATCCCAGAGGCCGTTCTTCGAGCCTCGCATGAGCAGCTCGAACCGTGCGAGGCTCTCCTCGGCCCGCGCGCGCTCGCGCTCGATCTCGGTCCGGTCGAGGGCGATGCTGAGGACCCCACGCACACGCCCCTCCTCGTCGGCGAGTGGCGCGTTGTGCCATTCGCACACGACCGTGCGGCCGTCCTTCGTGATGTTCTCGGTCGCGACGGCGCGCCCCGAGGGGATCCGGCCTTCGCGGATCGCGAACCCGGCATCGACGACGGTCTCGCGCTGCGGCTCGGCCACGATGAGGTCGACGAGCCTTCGGCCGAGCACCTCGGTCCGCGTGTAGCCGAAGATCCGCTCGGCGCCCGAGCTCCACTCGACGACCCCGCGGCCGACCTCGGTCTCGATCATCGCGACGGGCGCCCTTCGCAGGTATGCCTCCAGGCGCCGCGCGGCGGTGACGGTGGCGCGCCGCGGCTGCTCGATGGAGCGCGCGCAGCAGAACACGAGCCCCCGCTCGAAGACCACGCGCATGGTCCATTCGAGCCACTTGTACGTGTCGTCCGCGCAACGGAAGCGCGTCTCCTGTACAATCGCGCCCTGGGCCTCGACGGAGATGCGCGAGGTGCGCCGGGTCGGATCCCGGTCCTCGGGGTGCAAACGGTCTTCGAGCCGCATGCCTTCGAGGGCTTCGAGCGAGAACCCCGTGACGCGCTCCCAGGCCCCGTTCGGCTGGTAGATCCGGTTGTCGGAGTCGAGGACACAGAACAAGGCCGGGGCCTTTTCGAAAAACTCCCGCGGATCGATCCTGGGGCCTTGGGCTTGGGTTTCCATCGAAGGGTGGGCAGTCTACCAAGGGCGCGCGGAGAGGGGTGGCGGGAGAGGGGGGGCGAGGGCACAATCCGCGCCGATGCACACGGGCCGAGCGAGGAAGATCGGAAAACGGGCGCGATATGGGCCCTTTTTCGCGCAACTCCTCGCCGCTGGGACCGTGCTCGCCGGATGCAACGACGTCGCTCGTTTCTCCACGGACGCGCAGCATGCGTACTGCGGCGCCATCACGCTCGGCAGCCCGTTTCGCGAGGGACTCAGCCCCCGCGTGCAGATGCGCCTGACGCTCGACGCGACGCGGCTCGACGGCGATGACGCGCCAGGAAGGCTCTGGACCTTCGAGGCGGCGACGGAGACGAGGCCCGAGCGGCGGCTCTTCGACGGCGCCGCGCTCCGCCCGATCCGGCCGCTCGCGCACGATCCGCTCTCGCAGTTCGAGATGGGCGAAGGCCGGGTGCGCAACACGATCTTCGCGGTCTCGCCGAGCGAGCCCCTGGCCGAGGCGATGCTCGCGTTCCTGTCCTTGCGCTCGGACGGGGGCGTGGAGGTGCGCCTCGTGCGCGCGGGCTCGGAGGATCCGGAGGCGGACGAGGAGCGGCGGCCGATCTTCGGGATGTTTTCGCTGGTGCGCCGGGAGGGCCAATGCGGGTTCTAGGGATCGAGACGTCGTGCGACGAGACGGCCGCCGCCGTGGTGACGGAGGAGGGCGTGGTGCTCTCGGACGTCGTGCGCAGCCAGGTCGAGGCGCATGCGCCCTACGGCGGCGTGGTGCCGGAGATCGCCTCGCGGGACCACGCGCGCGCCATCGTGCCGGTGATCCGCGAGGCGCTCGCGCGGGCCGAGATGAAGCCGGGCGACGTCGACGGGATCGCGGTCACGTCGCGGCCGGGCCTACTCGGCGCGCTGCTCGTGGGTCTTTCGGCGGCGAAGGGACTGTCCTTCACGACGGGCAAGCCGCTCGTCGGGGTGGATCACCTCGTCGGGCACCTGCTCGCGGTGTTCCTGCGGCGGGGCGAGGCCGAGGCGGCGGCGCCGGTGCCGTCGTACCCGTTCATCGCGCTCCTGGCCTCGGGCGGGCACACGGCGCTCTACCGCGTGGACGCGCCGCGGCTCTCGTCGATCCGCGAGCTCGGGGCGACGCGCGACGACGCCGCGGGCGAGGCGTTCGACAAGACGGCGAAGCTCCTCGGCCTCGGCTATCCGGGCGGCCCCGTGGTGGATCGGCTGGCGGCCACGGGGGATGCTTCCCGGGCGAAGGACGTGGTGCCGCGGCCTTTGGCGCATCGCGAGAGCCTGGAGTTCAGCTTCTCGGGGGTGAAGTCGGCGGTGATGCGCCACGTGGCGACGCTGGGCAAGGCGCCCGAGGGGCAAGCGCTGGCCGACCTCTGCGCGGCGTTCCAGGCGTCGGTCGTGGGCACGCTCGTGGACAAGGCCGTACGCGCGGCGAAGGTGGAAGGCGTGCCGCGGATCGTGCTCGCGGGGGGCGTCGCGGCGAACCGGGGGCTCCGCGCGCGGATGGCGGAGGCGTGCGCGCGGCAGAAGATCGCGCTCTTCGTGCCGTCGTTCGCGAGCTGCACGGACAACGCGGCGATGATCGCATACGCGGGCGCGCTGCGGCTCGCGGCGGGGGAGGCGGACGACCTCGCGCTGGAACCGTCGACCAAGACGGCGCTGCCGCGCGTCACGCGGAAGGGGGCGGGGCTGCGGTGAGGGGCCTCCCCTGCGCCCCGCGCCCGTGATACTTTCGATCTCGTGTTGGAGACGCCGCAAAACCTCGTAGGAGCGGATCAGGATCCCTACGACGCCAACGGGATCGATCGCTCGCTCATCCGCTGGATGCTCAGCCTGTCGCCGACCGAACGCCTCGCGGTGGCGCAGGGCTCGATCGACCTCGTCGAGAGCGTCCGCCCGCTGTCCGATGGCGCTGGCTGACATCCTCCGCACGCTCCTCCACCATCAGGTGGATTTCGTCGTCGTCGGAGGCATGGCCGCCGTCCTGCAAGGCGCGCCTGTGCACACGTTCGACATCGATATCGTTTATTCTCGTGCGGAGGAGAACGTGGCGCGGCTGCTCGCCGCGTTGCAAGACCTCGACGCCGTCTTTCGCACGGATCCTCGAAGGCTCGTGCCCAACGAGTCCCACCTTCGCTCCACCGGGCACAAGCTGCTTTCGACGCGCCACGGCGTACTCGACGTCCTCGGGACCATCGAGGAGGACACCTCCTACGAAGACCTCCTGCAGGATGCATTGTGGCTGGAGGTCGCCGGCGCGCCGGTCCGCGTCCTTTCTCTCGAACGCCTCATCCAGATCAAAGAGAAGCTCACGCGCCCGAAGGACCGCGCCATGCTCCTCGTGCTGAAAGCGACCCTCGACGAGAAACGCCGCCCGCAATGAGCCGTCGGCCCGTGATGCGGGTGACGCCCATTGCTCCCCGCCGCCAGCCCATGCACATTGCTCCGCCGTGCCCACGCCCTCCCGCCTGCGCTCCACCCTCCCCCTCTCCTTGACCGCGGCGCTCCTCCTCGCCGCCTGCCACAAGTCCGACCCCGGCCCTTCCCAGCCGGTCGCGGGAGACGACGCCGCCGCGGACGTCCCTGCCGGCGCGGTCTCCCTCGAGCTTCGCAACGAGCCCGTCGACGTCGTCGCCGAGAAGCTCGCGTCCGCGGCGGGCAAGCCCTTCGCCATCGATGCCGACGCCCAGGCCGTCGCCCATTGCGCGCGGATCACGCTCGTCACCGGCGGCCCCGTCCCCCTTCCGAATGCGATCCGCCTCCTCCGCGAGGCCCTCGATCCGGCCGGGCTCTCGCTCGTCGAGAGCGAGACCGGCGGCCTCGTCGTGCGCCGCATCCCGGACAAACCCTTGCCCGCGACCTGCGCAGGTAGCGTGAGCGCGCCGGCCGAGCCGTCCGAGCGTGCCCCTGCGCCGTCGGACGCGTCCGTGGAGAAATTCGCGGCGGGCGTGCGAAAGGTCTCCGAGACCGAATACGAGATCACGCAAGCGTCGGTCGCTCTCCTGGGGGACGATCAGGCCGGGCTCGTCCGATCGGGCCGCTTCGTTCCGGCGCAGAAGGACGGAAAGATCGTGGGCCTGAAGCTCTTTGGCATTCGTTCGAGAAGTATGCTCGCGACGCTCGGGCTCCAGAATGGTGATCTCGTGCTCGATCTCGGGGGATACGCGCTCACGAGCCCCGATCTCGCGCTCGAAGCTTATTCGAAGCTCCGGGGCGCGAAGAAGGTCGAGATGACGCTCGAACGGCGCGGGGCCCCGCAGAAATTCGTGTATCGCATCGTCGAGAAATGAGCGCCCCTCAGGCGCTGTCCTCTTCCATCACGCGGAGCAGCGCCCAGAACATCGCCTCGCCGTCCCGCTCGCGTTCGACCGTCTTGCCGTGCACGCGCGCCCATTCGAGCGCGAGCGGCAGCGGGATGCCCGCCTGCCTCTTGCCCGTGAGCTCCCCCGTGGCTTTCGTGAGCACGTCGCCCATCGGCGACGGCCGCGGGGCAATCTCGATCCTCGGATCGAGCGCCTCGCACAACGCCGGATCCGTCACCGCGTTGTATTCGCGGCACGCGATCGGCCGCTCCTCGTAAATGCTGCACAGGTCGCCTTCGAGGAACGGGCAATCGATCCGGAGCTCGTAATACCGCCGGCTCACGTCGTCCCACGCCGCCGAGGACGTCGCCTCCTTCGAAACCAGCGAGGACCGACCCTTCGGCGCCCTCGGATCCACGAGCCCGGCCTGTTCGAGCCGCTCGATCGCCCGGATGAACCGCTCGCGCACCTCCGCGCGGCGCGGCTCCGGCATCGCGGCCACGACCTCGCCGAGCCGCCGCGCCTCGATCGGCGAGGCCGGCACGAGCTGGCGGCAGCAATGGGTGCAGCCCTTCTGGCACGAGATCTCCTTGCCCTGCGCCCGCGCGTGCGCCGTCGAGATGGCCAGGATCGACGCCGAGAGCGACCGCGCGAGCGGCAAGAGCTCGTGCACCTGCGCGCGCCCGACCCGCACCTTGCATTCGATCTCGTGCTCCTCGCCGAGCACGTGCAGGTGCACCTTCGCGTCCTCGTACGCCTTGCGCGGGCTCTTCACGGACACACCGCCGGCAGCTCGCCGAGCGAAGGCAAGAGCGTTCGATAATCGTCGTGCTTCACCCCGCCCCGCGCGTCGTCGGCGAGCTTGTAATAAAACGTCCGCGGGATCCCGGAGCTCCAATACGCGTCCACGTCGCTCGGCATGTTGCCGAACGCGAGCTCGGGCAAGAGCCCCGTCGCCGTCTTCAGCAGGCTGAGCTCGCCCGATTTGAACGACGCGGCGGCCCCGCCCATGCGCCCCGTCGCCGTCACCGAGGTGTGCACGATTCCCGGCGGAAACCCCCGCAGCCTGAGCCATTCCCGCGTCCGTGGTTCGAGCCAGTGCGGCCGCGCCGTCAGGTAAAACATGAAAAACCCGCGACCCGAGAGCGACCGCATCACGTCCACCGCGCCCGGGTGCGTCTGGGAATGGTTCCCCGTCAGCACGTCCCCGACGAGCGCCTCTTCCTTTTCGGTCAACGTCCCGTCGATGTCCGTCACCACGATCCGCGCGCCGGCCGGCAGCACTTCGAGGAACAAGTCCACGCTCGTCCCGTCGCCCGCGACCACCATTTTGATCCGGTGCCGCCCCACGCCGAGCGGACCGCCGGGCAGCACCTGCGCGAGATTCACGAAGATCTGTCCGCCCTCGTCCGCGACGCCGACCACCGCCGGGTGCGAGCCCTCGTCTTCGGTCGTGCGGTACGTCCCGACCTTCTCCCACGCTGCTCCGCAGCCGCGGAGCAAATACACGTCGATGTCTTCGTCCTTCAGATCCTTGTCCGCGGGCCCGTATGCGAATTTCCCGAGCACCCATTGCGGGGTGCCCGGGAGCAGGAACAGATCCCGACCCCGGTGCCGCGGGCCGAGCGCGCTCGCGAGCAGCCCCGAGCGGTTGTGCCGGAATTCCCGCTTCGACGGCGCGGGAAAGGGCGTGTCACACGAAGGCCGGAGCGCGCAGGGGCCGGGCGGAGCCATGGGGGGCGGCGCGGCCGCGGTCTGCGCGACGGCGGCGGGGCGGCTCTGCGCGGGTGCGCCCGCGCAAGCGGCCAGGGAGACGGAAAGTCCTGCAATCGCGAGAGATCGAGCGAAGAAATCCACGAGGAGGCCGATGATGCCAGAACCCGCGGGATGCGAGAAGCGCGTCGTTCGCCCGATCGCTCTAGCCGGCGCCGTCGATCGCCGCCGCCTCGTCGGGCTCCAGAAACGGCCGCACGTCCTCGATCGATTCCCGCGAGACGATGGCCTTGCCCGCCGGAGACAGGTGCACGAGGAGCTGAACGAGCGGAGGCGCCGCCGCCGTGACCGCGTCTTTCACGACGTCGAGGTCGGGCGCGCGTTGCGCGAGCAAGACGTACGCCGCCGCCGCGCGGTGCTCCGGGGTTTGCCCGAGATCGGCCACGATCGACGGCAGCTCGCCGAGCTCGAGGGGCGCCTGCTCGCGATACCCCGCCCGTTTGTTCCCGGCCGCCCCGAGCGCCGCGAGCGCCTCGAGCCACGCGGCCATCGGCCGGCCCTGCCGCGCGAGCGTCCGCGCGATGGGCGGCGCCGGCAGGATCGGCCCCGCGCGACGCAGCTCGTACGATCGCAGGAGCGCAACCGCGCTCGCATGCACGCGTTTGCCGAACAGCGGCACCCGCATGAAGGCGCGCCCGCTCGCGTTCGTCAGGGTCAACGTCGGAATGCCGCGCCAATCGGGCTCGATTTGCGCGGGGCCGAGGAGCATCCACGGATAATACGTGACGAGGCCCGAGGCCACGCAACGCAGGCCGGCCTCGTCGAGCGCGAGCTCCACGCGCAGGGCCTGCAAAAACGGGCCGACGAGGGTGACCGCCCCGGCGAGGAGCGTCATCACGACGAACATGAGTGGGATGAGGAACATGTCCTCCAGCTCGAAGGACCGGTCCACGAAGGAGCCCCACAAGATGTAGGCCATGAGGCCCGCCGCGACCCCGCCGATCAGGAGGGCCCGCCGGACGGGGTCCGTGGGGAGCCCCGTCGGGCGGAGCGAAGGCGCGAAGAGGCCCTTGCGATGGTGGAGGCTCTCCTGCTGCCGGAGAGGCTCAATCACGTGGAACGGCAAGGCAGGGCTCGCCTACCGCCGCCCGAGGTCGACCTTCGGCCGCCCGGTCGGCCCGACCGGCGCGCCCTTCGCCGCATCTTTCTTCGACTCCGGCTTCGCGTCCTTCTTCGCCGGCGCCTTGCGCACCTCGACGCCGCCGAGATCCAGCGCCGCGAGCTCCGTCTCCACGACGGCCGCGTCTCCGACCACGATCACGCGCATCTGATCGGGCCGCAGGTACTTCTCGGCCACCCGCTTCACGTCCTCGGGCGTGATCTTCGAGATCCGCGAAGGACGCGTGGCGAGCTCATCGAGCGGCAGCCCTAGCACCGCCAGCGACGCGAGCGTCCCCGCCGTCTCGCCGGCCGTCTCGAAGCGCGCCGGGAGCTGCCGGACGAGGCTCGCCTTGGCGTCGGCGAGGTCCTCCGCGGACACGGGCTCCTTCCGCAGTCGCTCGATCTCGGCGAAGATCTCCCGCACGGCCTTGGCCGTCGCGGGCGTCATGATCGCCCCGCCCGCGGTGAAAGGCCCGGGGCCGTGGCGCATGTCGAAGCTGCTCCGCGCGCCGTACGTGTAGGCGTGTTTCTCGCGCAGGTTCATGTTGAGCCGGCTCGTGAACTGCCCGCCGAGCAGCGTGTTCATGACCATCAGGGCGTCGAAGTCCGGGTTTTTCCGGGGCACCCCAGCGAGCGTCACGGCGACGTACGATTGCGTGGCGCCGGGCCGATCCACGAGGAACACCCGCTTCTCGCCCTTGCCCACGGCCGGCGGATCCTTCGGCGCCTTGACCGCAGTCGCCTTGCCCGTCCAGCCGCCGAAGCTCTTCTCGACGAGCGCGAGGGCCGCGGCCTTGTCGATGTCGCCCGCGATCGTGACCGTCGTGTGCT
Source organism: Polyangium sorediatum (assembly GCF_029946465.1). Lineage (NCBI taxonomy): Bacteria > Pseudomonadati > Myxococcota > Polyangiales > Polyangiaceae > Polyangium > Polyangium sorediatum. The sequence continues at coordinate 27,253 of NZ_JARZHI010000074.1, read as the reverse complement.
CCGGCCGGAAGAGCGCCGCGTGCTGGCGCGAAAGCTCCGCGGGCTTGATCGCCTTGACGGACACCTCGGTGCCGATGAGCGGCTCGCGGTAGGGGTGACCCGCCGGGTAGAGCCGCTCGGTGATGGCATTCTGGAGGAGCACGCCCGGCTGATCGGCCTGCTGCAGGATCGACGTGAGCCGCCGCGCGCGCTCGCGCTCGAGCTCCGCCGCATCGAAGGCCGGGTTCAGCACCACATCGGCGAGGACCGCGAAGAGCTCGGGCGTCTTCTCGCGCAGCGCTTGGGCCGTCAGGCCCACGCCGTCGTGATCCGCCCACGCGCCGTACCGCGCGCCAAGGGCGCCGAGCTCCTCGGAGAGCTTGATGGCCGAGCGTTGCTTCGTGCCGGAGAGCATCATGGCGGCCATGGTGCTCGTGAGCCCCGGCGAGGGCTCCTGCTCCGCGCCGCGGTCCACCACGATGTTCACCGCGACGACCGGCATCTCGCGCCGCATCACGTAGAGCACGCGCAGCCCGTTCGGCAGGCGCGCCTCGTCGATCTTGGGCGCGAGGAACGGCATGTCGGCCCCGGCTTGCGGCGGGGTCTTGCGGAACGAGGGATCCTCGGGCGGAGGCGCGGCCGCCTCCTTGGGCGCCTGCTCGGTGGCCGCGGGATCCGGCGGCGGATCGGGCGGCGGGGGCACGACGGGCGTGGGCGTCTGGCAGGCGGCGAGCGAGACCAGGGAGAGGCCGAGCAAGGCCACGATGTGCGAGCGGCGAGCGAGCTTCTTCACGGCATCCCTCCCACGAGGCGACCGGCGCGCGGCGCGTCCGCGACGGGCCGCACGAATGTGACGACGCGGTTGTCCTTCGGCAGGTACGTCGCGAGCGCCCGGGTCACGTCGCCGGGGGCGACCTTCTCGTACCGGGCGAGGTCTTTCTCGAAAAACCCGGGATCCCCGGTGCGTCGATTGTAGTTGTTCAACAGATCGGCCCGCCCCGTGACGCGCTCGGCGCCGAAGACGAGCCCGGAGAGCGCGCGCGTCTTGGCCCGATCCAGCTCCGCGGCGGCGGGCGGCGCGGCGCGCAGCTTGTCGAGCTCCTCGTCGACGACCTTGAAGGCCTCGTCGAGGTTCTTGTCCTTCTGCAGGGTGACCGTGATCTCGAAGACGCTGGCGAGCTCCGCGGACTCCTGCGAGGCCGTGACGCTCTGGGCGATCTGCATGTCGTAGACGAGCCGCTTGTAAAGGCGGCTCGATTTGCCGCTCGCGAGCACGTCGGAGACCATGTCGAGCTCCGCGTCGCCGGGCGCGTAATGCGGCGGCGTCGTCCACGAGATCACGATCCGCGGGAGCGTGACGCCCGCCTCGACGTCGAGGCGCACTTCCTTCGTGAGCGGCGAAGGCACGGGCCCGCGAATGGGCTTCGCGTCGGCCCCGCGCGGCAGGCCTCCGAAATACTTCGCGACGAGCTCCTTCGCCTTCGCCGGCTGGAGATCCCCCGCGATGACGAGCGTCGCGTTGTTCGGCACGTAGTACCGCTTGAAGAACCCGCGAACGTCCTCGAACGTCGCCGCGTCGAGGTCCTGCGGCGTGCCGATCGTGAGCCGGTGGTAGGGGTGCGTCTTCGGGAACAACGTGGAGCGCACGAACTGCCGCACGAGGCCGTAGGGCGCGTTCTCGTAGTTCTGCCGGCGCTCGTTTTTCACGACCTCGCGCTGGCTCTTGAACGTCTCGTCGTTGGCGTGGTCGAGGAGGAAGCCCATGCGGTCGCTCTCCAGCCAGAGCGCGAGGCCGAGCTCCCCGGACGGTACGGTCTCGTAATAGTTCGTCCGGTCCGTGTTCGTCGTGCCGTTCCTGTCGCTCGCGCCGGCGCGTTCGAGGTACCGGAAGAACTGATCCTCGCCGACGTTGCGCGAGCCCTGGAACATCACGTGCTCGAAGAGGTGCGCGAAGCCGTTCCGCCCGGGGCCCTCGTCCTTGGATCCCACGTGGTACCAGACGTTCACGGCGACCACGGGCGTGCGGTGATCCTCGTGCAGGATCACTTCGAGGCCGTTCGAAAGGACGTACTTCTCGAACGGCAAAGACACGCGCATGCCCGGCGCCGCGGCAGGCGCGGGTGCGGGCGGCGTGGGGGCGGCCACTTGGGCCAGGGAAAGGCCCGTCGGCACGGCGAGCAAAGCGAGGGACACGAGCCCGAAGGCGGCCCTCCTCGGTGTTCGGCGCAGCATCGCGGCCCTTGTAGCAAATTCTCGGGCCCGCGGCCCTCGGGATCCGCCCCTCCCGGCCTTCCGGGAACTCCGCGCAGCAAGCTGTTGTCGCGCTCCGAAGACCAGCCTAAGCCAGGCACAACGAGAGCGAGATACCCATGCGCAAGCTTCTTCAACGCTCGGGGGCTCCACGCGGACAAGCCGCGTTGCGCCCCCGAACCCCCGTCCCCCTGTTTCTCCTCCTTGTCGCCATGGCCGGATGCAGCGCGTCCCCGACCCCCGGCCCCCAGACGCCCGCGAACGCGGGCAACGAAACCCCCACCCCGGACACCACGAAGCCGCCCGCGCCGGATACGACCGCCAGCGCCGAGCCCAAACCCAAGCCCGACGAGGCCAAGCCGGCCGGCGGCGAGAAAGCCGCCTACCGCGAGGAGGAGCTCAGCGAGCCGAAGTTCGATCTCGTGATCACGCCCCTGCCCGCGGCCCCGAAAGGCCTGTCCGCGGCGCCCAAGGCGTGCGACGCGTTCGTCAAACGAAAGCCCGCCGCCGCGCCCGTGTGCGCCGAGCGCGCGCAGGCGCTCGAAGCGCTCGACAAGGCCCTCGCCGAAGGGAACGCGGACAAACGAGACGTTGCCCTCGCTGGCCTGGAGTCGTGCGCGGGATTGCCGCCGGGCCTCACGCGCGCGCTCCGCGCCGAGCTTGCGCCCACGGCCTGCGCCGACGTGATCCTGGAGCCCGTGATCGCCGCGCCCCCGAAGGGCATCGACGGCGCCGTCTACACCACGATGCGTGGCCTCGCGACAGCCGCCCGGCTCTCGCGCGCCGGCGACGCGCCCCCCAAGATCGCGGCGCCCTACGACAAGAAGAAGCTGCTCACGTTCATCGGCGGTCCGATGAAGGACTGGGTCGCCGAGCAAGCGACGGCCATCCAGGCGCTCTCGAACGAGGGCGCGGGCCTGCGCTCGTATGCGCGCGGCGTCGCGGCCATCGAGGCCGGCATGGCCGATCTCCGGCTCGTCGAGGCCGTCCGCGCGGTGCCGCTGCCGCCCGAGCTCGCGAAGGACCCCGAAGCGCGGAACATCTACTACGCCGAGCTCGATCAGACGCTCGACCCGCGCAAGGACCGCGGCCGTGACGCCACGCTCGTGGGCCTGCGGGATCTCGCGGTCGTGGGCGTCCTGCGCGACGCGCGGATCGACCGCGCCCGCGGACTGCTCTCGCGCCTCTACGGCGGGCGGCGCATCGACGCGCTCGATGGACTCGTGGTGCCGCCGCTGTCGAAGGCCGCGCCCGCGGACGTGACCGAGCGTCTCGCGACGAAGCTGCCGACGTTCTACGCGGGCCAGCTCCTGCCGAAGGACGCCGTGGCGAAGGCCGGCGTGCTGCGCGCCCTGATCGAGCGCGGGGTGCCGCTTTCGTACCGCGCCGCGCTCAAAACCGAGAAGCTCCCCGACGACGCGCGCCGCATGTATGCCCGTGCGCGCATCGAGCTCGGGCGCGTCTACCTGCGCGCCGTCGATTTCGATCAAGCCGCGGCGTTGTATGCCGGTCTGCCCGAGGGAGCCCGCACGGACGAGGACGCGTTTTTCGCCGCGCTCGTCGGCGCGCTGCGAAACGGGCCCGAGGACGCGGCCACGATGGTCCGCACGGCGCCGGTGTCGATGCTCGGCATGGGGCAGATCGCCGGCCTCGACACGCTCACGAAGGCGAAAGGCCCCTTTGCGGGCGCCGCGGCCTTCGACGCCGCGCTGATCAAGCAGATCACGGCGCCCATCGGCGCGGACGCGGCCTATTTCCGCGACGTGGCGGCGCGATTCCGCGAGGCCGCGGGCCTGCTCGGCGACGCCGCCCAGCGCAAGGCCGCCGAAGACCGCGCCAAGGCCGCCGAGGCCACGGCGAGCGCCATTCACTGACCCGCTCTCCCCCCGCATTCTGTCCCACCGCCGAAAAGGCCGTCCCCACGCGAATTTGATGCGCGTTTCCGGGGAGCGAAAACGATTACGCACGCAAGCTCGTTGACGCGGCGTTGACGCGAACGTGACGGGCTCGATACCGTACGAGGCCCCTCGCTTACACGCAGCCCGACCTTTCGCCCGCGATTCGGTCGAACGGCGCGTGGTGCGTCCCAGGAAACCTTTCGTGGAATCGACAGCGTCCCACCGCAATGCGACGCCGCCCACGGCGGCACACCCCCCTGACGACGCGCTCCTCCGTCTGGAAAGCGCGATGCTCCGCGTCGCGGCCGGCGGCGCGCCCGAGCTGCTCCTTTTGGGCGGCGGGACAGGCGCCACCCGCTCCCAGCTCCTGCGCTCGTTCTGCGAGAGCGCGATCGGGCTGTGCACGCTCGTGCTCTCGGGCGAGGGCAACCTGATCCACGCGGGCGAACCCTACGGCCCGATCGTCGCCGCGCTCCGCCGCGTCGCCCCGACGCTCGGCAGCGAGCCCGGCTCCCTCGGCCCGCTCCTCCGCCAGCGCGCCGAGGAGGCCATGCTCGGCAACGGCCGCCTGCTGCTCGACCTCTGCCCGGCGCTCGCCTCCTTCGTGCCCGACGATCGTCCCGCGGAGCCGCTGCCCCCCGCGCTCGCCGACGAGCGCATGACGACGACCCTGCTCCGCCTGTTCGCGGCGCTCGCCGTGCCCGAGCGGCCGATCGTGCTCGCGCTCTCGCACATCGACGCGGCCGACGACGCGACGTTGCGCCTCGTCATGCGCCTGCTGGAGAGCACCACGTGCCGGTATCTGCTGATCGTCGCGACGTTGTCGGACGGCGCGCACGCGGCCTGGAAGGAGACGCTCGGGCCGTGGCTCCAGAAGAGCGGACCCCGCGTGGACGGCGTGCACCTCGGCCCGCAGGTCGACGCGGAGATGCTGGCGAGGCACGCCGCCGTCGCGTTCCTCCCGGAGCCCTCGCGCTTCGCGCTCGCCGCCGCCGCTTGCCTCGGCAGGTCGGCCCCTCTCGATGCCGTCGCCGCGGCACTCGGCACGACCCCGGTCGAGGCCGCCGCCCGCCTCGCGCCCGCCGAGACGTCCGATCTGCTCGGCCGCGAGGGCGCCGCGTACGTGTTCGCCGACGCGCTCGCCGCGCAGGACCTCCGGCGCGAGGCCACGAAAAGCGACCCCGCGCGCCTCGCGGAGATGCACCTGCGCATCGGCGCCTTCCTCACGCGCGGGATGGGCGAGGACGAGCCGAACGCGCGGCTCTACGAGGCAGCCGGACACATCCTTCTCGGAAAAACCGCGGCCTGCCGCGCGACACTCGCGCCCGGGGAGACGGCGCGGCTCTGCGCGATCACGTTCGCCGCAGCCCGACGCGCGCGGTCCGCGGGCGCTTCGAGCGTCGCGGCCGACCACCTCGGCGCGGCGGGCGACCTGCTCGATGGCCACGACGGTCCCGCGGAGATCCCGCCCGACCTCACCTGGAAAATCCGCCTCGCGCAGGCCGAGTGCGCCGCCAGGCGCGGCGATCGACGCGCGACCGAAGCGCGCGTCGGAGAGCTCCGGCGGCGCGCGCGAAACGAGCTGGAGGGACACGCCGCGGCGCGGCTCCTCATCGACCTGCACGCGGGCCTCGGCGAGCACGAACAGGCCTACGCCTGCGCCGCCGCCTGCCTCGCGCCCCTCGGCGTGCGCCTGCCCGAGCGGCCGGGCCCCGACGACGTCGCGGCGGCGTTCGAGGCCACCTGGGATGCGCTCGGCGACCGCGCGATCGAGGAGATCGCCGACCTCGAGCCCATGACGAACCCCGAGGCGCTCGCGGCCACGGCGGCGCTCTTTGCGGTCCACCCCTCCGCGCATGCGCTCGGGCCCGACGTCGCCGACATCGTGGCGTGCCACCTCGTGCGGCTCTCGCTCCTCCACGGCAACGCGGCCGCGTCCGTGGTCGGGCACGTCGCGTTCGGCGCGGCGCTCGTCGGACGCCGCGGGGATCACCGGGGCGGCTACCGCTTCGGCAAGGTCGCGATGGACCTCTCCGAGCAGATGGGCTCGGCGCTGCTCCAGGGCATCGTCGGCGCGTGCTTCGCCACGAACATCTCCATCTGGACCCACCACCTGCGCGCGAGCATCGCCTATTCGAGGCGCGCCCACGAGGCGGCCCTCTCCTCCGGCAACACCCCGTGCGCGCGGCGCAGCGGCGCCCTCGTCGCGCTCTTCATGCTCCTGAAAGGCGATCCGCTCGACGACGTCGCCCGCGAGGTGCGAAACCATGAGGCGTCGCGCCTGGATGCAAGTGATCCCGACGGCATCGGCGAGCTCGTCGGCGCGATCGAGCGATTCGTTGCACAACAAAAGGGCCGCGCCGTCCCGCCGCCTGCGCGCCGGGACGATCTCGCGCCCGAGCCGCACGTCGACCCGCGGACCCCCGCGGCCCCGATGCGCTTCGGCACGCTCGTGCGGCGTGTCCTCGACCTCGCCGCGCTCGTCCTCGCCGGCGAGAACGACGACGCGCTCCTCGTGAGCGCCTCGCTCCGGGCCCACGCCCCCGCGTTCGCCTCGCAGGTCCTCCTCCCGGAGGAGCGGTATTTCGCGGCCCTCGCCGAAGCGGGCCGCCGCACGCCCGCGACGCTCGCCGCACGCCTCGCCGCGCTCGACGACCTCGCCTTGGACCTCGAGCGCTGGGCCGATCGCTGCCCCGAGAACTTCCAGCACAAACACGCGCTCGTCCTCGCCGAGCGCAGCCGCCTCGCCGGCCGCGATGTCGACGCGATGCGCCTCTACGACCAGGCCATCGCCGCCGCCCGCGACAACGGCTTTACCCACGGTGAGGCCATCGCCGCCGACGCCGCCGTCCGGTTCTACGTCGACCGCAGCTTCCCCACGATCGCCGCGGCCTACTTGCGCCTCGCGCGCGCGGCCTACGCCCGCTGGGGCGCGGGCGGCAAGGTCGAGAAGCTCGATCGCCGGTACGCCAAGCTCGTCGAGGACCCGGTCACGGGCACCTCGAAGCCCCCGCTCCGCGGCGGATCGAGCCTCGACATCGACGTCCTCGCCGCGGTCCAGACCGCGCACGCCGTCTCCGAGGAGATCGTCCTGCAGCGCCTCATCGTCACGCTCATGCGGATCGTCATCGAACACGGCGGGGCCCAGCGCTGCCACGTCCTGCTCGCGACGGACGGCGGCGAGCTCTCCCACGCGGGCCGCGCCCTCGTGACCTCGCAGGGCCTCGACATCGAGGTCCCCGGTGGCCGCGCCCGCGACCTCTCCACGCTCCTGCCCGCGTCCGTCATCGGCTACGTCCGACGCACGGGCGAGCCGATCCTGCTCGAAGACGCGACCGCGGAGCCCATGTTCTCCGCCGATCCGTACGTCGCCCGCGCACGCCCGCGCTCGGTCCTCTGCATGCCGATCACGCGGCAAACCAAGCTCATCGGCATCTTCTACATGGAGAACAACCTCGTCCCGGGCGCGTTCACCCCGCGGCGCCTCTCGCTCCTCGAGTTCCTCGCCGCCCAGGCCGCGATCTCCCTCGATCACGCCCAGCTCTACGCCGACCTCGCCCGCGAGAACAGCGAGCGGCGGCGTACCGAGCAGACGCTCCGCCGGAGCGAGGAGCGCATGCGCCGCCTCGTCGAGATCGCCGGCGTGATCCCCTGGGAGGCCGACGCCGAGACCGAGCGCTTCACCTTCGTCGGCCCGCAGGCCGAGGAGCGGCTCGGCTGGCCCACGAGCGCCTGGTACAAGCCGAACTTCCTGCGCGATCACGCGCACCCCGAAGACCGGGACCTCGCCCTCGCGGCCTTCACGCGCGCCGCCTCCGACGAGACCCCCGGCGGGCTCGAATACCGCCTGCGCACCAAGGACGGCCGCGCCGTGTGGCTGCACATGGTCGTCAGCGTCGCCGAGCGCGAGGGCGGGCAAAGGCTCCTTTCGGGCTTCTTCTTCGACGTGACGGCGCGCAAGCACGCCGAGGAGACGCTGCGCGAGCAGCTCGAGATCATCCACCGCCAGCGCGAGGACATTCGCACCCTCTCGACGCCGCTGCTCGACGTGTGGGACGGGGTCGTGGCCATGCCCGTGCTTGGCGCCCTCGACGAGTCCCGCGCGGCGCGGGCCATGGAGGTCCTGCTCGGCACGATCGCGCAGCGCGCCGTCCATTGCGCCATCCTGGATTTGACGGGCGTCGCGAGCGTCGACGCCGTGACGGCCGAGCACCTGCTCCGGATCGTGCGCGCGGTCGAGCTGCTCGGCGCGCGCGCGCTCATCGTCGGGATCCAGCCCGACGTCGCGCGCACGATCGTCTCGCTCGGGATCGGCCTCGGCCGCGTCGAGACCCGCGCCTCGTTGAAGGACGCGCTCCAGAACCTGAGGCTCCCCGCCCCGCACGGGAAACGCGCGGCCGGGAAGAACCCGCGCTGGCCCGCGGCGATGGGACGAACCCCCGAGTGACGGGACTCAGTCGGCGAGCAGATGGCCCGCGAAATGCTCGACCGTATCGGGGACCGATCGGGCGATCCACGTGCGTAACGCCTCGGGCTCGCGGGGGAGATCGTCCGGCCACACCCGCACCGTGCCGTCGCGGCCCACGGACACGGCCCAGCTCCCATCGGGGGCGATGTCCACGTCCCGCACGACGCTCTCGTGGGTGCCGAGCACGCGCCCCTCGCCGATCGCGAGATCCCAGAGACGCACGGTCTTGTCGTCGCTGCCCGTCACGAGCGCCGCGCCGTTCGCCGCGAGCGCGAGCGTACGAATGGGACCGTTGTGCCCGCGGAGCGCGCTGCGAATCGCGCCCGTGCCGACGTCCCAGACCCGCACCGTGGCGTCGTCGCCCAGGCTGAGCAGCGTCTCGCTGTCCGGCGTGAACGACAAACCCGCGACACGATACCCGCTCGCGTCGTAGGTGCGGGGCGCGGCGGCGCCCTCGTCCCAGAGCCGCAGCTTGTGATCCAAGCAGCCCGAGGCGAAGACCTTCCCGTCGGGCGAGAACGCCACCGACTCGACGGCCTCCTCGTGACCGCCGAGCACGCGGCTCTCGCCGGTGGTGAGCATCCAGATGCGCGCGGTCTTGTCGGCGCTGCCCGTCGCGAGCCTCGATCCATCCGCGGAGAACACGAGCGCCAGGACCGACGCTTCGTGGCGGCCGATCACGCGCACCTCGCCGGAGTCGACGTTCCAGAGCTCGACGTCGCCCCTCGTGTGGCCGATCACGACCGACCCGCCATCTGGGGAGAACTTGATCACCGGCGGCCTCGCGCCGTCCGCGCGCGCCGCCCGGATCTCGTGGCCTTGCATGTCCCAAAGCCGCACCGTGCCGTCTTCGCCTGCGGTGGCGACCACATCCCCGGCGGGGGACATCTCCGTGTGGATCACCCGTCCCACGTGCCCCGTGAGCGTGACGGGCTTTGCGCGGCCGCTGCCTCGCGTGGGCCAGAGCTGCGCGACGCCGTCGGCGCCGGCGGAGAGCACGTGATCCCCGCCGGGCGTGATGTCGACCTCGAAGGCTGCCCCTTCGTGCCGCCCGAGCACGCGGCCCGGCGTGGTGTCGAGCGTGAAGACACGCGCGGTGCCGTCCACGCTCGCGACGACCAGGCGCGTGCCGTCGTCCGAGAACAACACGTCCGACACGTTGTCGCGCATGCCGACGAACCGCCGCCGCTCCCCGGTCGCGAAATTCACGAGCCGCACCTCGTGATCGTTGCCGCCGTACGCGAGCATGCGCCCGTCGAGGGAGAAGGCGAGCGCGAACACCGAACCGTCGTACGTGGGCAGCGTCGTGGCCGTGCCTGTCGCGAGGTCCCAGACCCGGACCGTTCCATCCACCGTGGCGGTCGCGAGCCGCTGGCTGTCGGGCGCGAACGCGAGCCGCTGGATGGCCGAGGCCTGCCCTTCGAGCCTCCGCGGTTTGTCCTTCTTTTGCATGTCCCAGAGCCACAACGTCCCGTCCGGGTCGCCGGCGGCGAGCACGCGCGAGTCTGGCGAAAAACCCATGGGAAACCGCGGCAGGAACTGGGCCGTGGCGTCGTGGACGCGCATCTCGGGCAGCACGAACGACTCCCCGGTCTTCCGATCGAACAGGGTCAGGATGCCGTGTTTCCCTGCGGTCACGAAATGGCGCTCGTTCGGCGCGAATGCCCCTTTTCGGGTCATCTCCGGGTCCGACGCGAGCACGCGGTGTTTGCCCGTCGCCACGTCCCAGGCCCGCACGGTCCAGTCGTCCGCCTGGCTCACGACCTCTTTGCCGTCGCGCGACGGGAGCGCAAAGACGATGGGGCGCGCGTGCCCGCGCAGCGTGGAGATCACGGCGCCCGTGGCGGCGTCCCAGATGCGGATCGTCCGGTCCTTCCCCGTCGTGAGCACGCGCTGTTCGTCCGGGAAAAACGTGGCGAACCAGACCTCGTCCTCGTGCCCGCGCAGCTCGATCGACGCGCCCGTCGTGAGATCGTAAATGCGCGCCGTATGATCGTCGCTGGCCACGACGAGCCGCTTTCCGTCCTTCGAGATATCGACGCGATTGACCGCCCCCTTTTGGTCGCGGAGCACCTGCGCCGGCCCGTGCACCCAGGCGTCCGCGGCCACGACGCGCGCCGAGCTCCATTGATCGAACGTCGGCGAGAGCGTCTTCAGCCACGCGAGCGCCTCGTTCGGATCCCGCAGCACGGCCGCGCGCGCCTGGACCAGCGTGAGCTCGTCGGCGTGCGCGACGGCCCGTTGCTCGGCTTCCACCGCTTTTTTGCGCGCCTCCTCCGCCATCGCATGCTCCCGCGTCACGCGATCGCGCTCCTTCAGCACGCCCGTGACGAAGAGCCCCCCGGCCGTGACGAGCACACAAAACGCCGCCACCGCCACGGAGAGCGCCGCCCGGTGCCTGCGGGCGAACCGCCATATCTTCTCGCGGGTCGTGTAGGAGTGCACGCCCACGAGTTGCCCCGCGAGAAACCGCCGTAGATCCTCCGCCAGCGCCTTCGCCGTCGGGTACCGGCCGGCCGGATCCCGGGCCATCGCTTTGTCCACGATCGCCAGGAGATCGAGCTGGATCCCGCGCTGCATTTTCCGCAGCGGCGTCGGCGGGCCCTCGAGCACCCGCTGCAGGACCTTGATGCCGCTCACGCCTGCGTACGGCGGGCGCCCCGCGAGCACGTGATAAAGGATCGCCCCGAGCGCGTACACGTCCGCGCGCTCGTCCACGGCCTCCGCCGCTGCTTGCTCGGGCGGCATGTACGCGGGTGTCCCCATCACCGAGCCCACGAGCGTGATCCCGTCGCCCAGCGCGGCCTCGTCCACGTCGTCGCCGCCTTCGGGGGCCGAACTCCGCTCGCCTTCGCGGCTCCCCTGCCCGTTCCCCGCGGGCTCCGACAGATCCTTGCCGAGGCCCCAGTCGATCACGAGCGTCTCGCCGTGCGCGCCGACGAGCACGTTCGCGGGCTTCAGATCTCGATGAATGATGCGTTTCTCGTGCGCGTACGCCACCGCGTCGGCCACCGCGAGCACGTGCGTGAGCAGCGGGAGCCGCTCGTCGATCGTGCGGGCGCCGTCGATGATCTCGGACAGCGGGCGCCCGGAGACGAGCTTCATCGAATAAAAGGGCTCGCCCGTCGGCCAGCGCCCGGCCTCGTACACCGGCACGATCGACGGGTGCTGCAGCCGCGCCGTCAAGAGCGCCTCGCGGACGAACCGATCCTCGGCGGCGGAGCCGGAGTCGAGCAGCTCCTTCAGCGCCACCCGCCGATCGAGCCGCTGATCCCGCGCCGAGAGGACCCGCCCGATCCCGCCCTGCGCGACTTCGGTCTCCACCGCATAACTCGCCCGATCGACGAGCGGCAGCCGCGCCGCGCTCCACCGCCCCGACGACGGCACGTGGGTCGTGACGCCCGACGGCGCCTGGCTTTTCGAGAGCGTCGTCGCCGCGCCGAGGTCCGCCCCTGCGCCGCGCGTCGGGGGCGCGCTCGTCGCGGGTTGACCTCGCTCCGTCTCCTCCGACCCTCGCGATGGCTCCCGGTTCATCGCCCCGATCCTCTCCGCCGACGCTCGCTGCGAAGACACGCGCGAGCATCCCTCCATGCTAGCCCTCACGTAGACCGCTCACCATGACAATTGACGGCGCTCCGGACCCGCGTGAAAACAGCACGGTCATGGGGGAGCAAAAAAGCCGCGGGGGTGAGCAACCCAAACGACGCGTACCACTCTACGTGCGCGTGCTCTCCGGCGTCATCGCCGGCATCTTGCTCGGCCTCGTCTTCAAGGAACGAAAGTACCTCTTCGGAAGCGTGGGCAACGCCGAGCTCGGCCGCCTGGGGCTGCTCGTGGTGAAGCTCCTCAAGGCGCTCGCCGTCCCGCTCGTGTTTTTCGCGATCCTCGACGCATTCGTCAAGACGGACATATCGCTCCGCAAAGGGGCGCGCCTCGTCCTCATCTGCGCGGTCAATGCGACGGTGGCGCTCGGCATCGGCCTATCGATCATGAACGGCTTTTCGCCGGGACGGCACCTCGCGGGCACGCTCTCCGAGCTTCACCGGCCGGGCGACGTGCCTTCGGATGCGGCGCAGGAGCTCCTCGCGGCCTCGAAAAAGGGCAGCCTCGGCTTCCTCGACAACCTCTCGGGGTATGTCCCGCGCAGCCTCGTCGATCCGTTCTCCGAGAACAGCGTGATCACGGTCGTCCTGCTCGGCCTGCTCGCGGGCGTCGCGCTGCGGCGCGCGCGGGCGCGGTCGGACGAGGGGACGGGGCCCGCGATGACGGTGGTCGAGCAGGGCATCGGCGCGGTGTATGCGATCCTCGTCGAGGCGCTCGATATCGTCGTGGGCCTCGTGCCGATCGCGGTGCTCGGGGTCGTCGCGGACGTCGTGGGCAAGGCCGGGCTGCGGGTCTTTCAATCGATCTGGGTCTTCTTGTTCACGGTGCTCGCGGCGATGGTGCTGCATTCGCTCGTGTATTACCCGCTCGTCGCCTGGCTCGTGGGGGGAAAGCCCCCGCGCGTGTACCTCGGCATTGGCGCGGACGCGATCCTGACGGGCCTCTCGACGAACTCGAGCCTCGCCACGGTGCCCGTCACGCTGAAGGCGCTCGATCGCATGGGCGTCTCGCCCGCGTCGGCGCGCCTCGCGGCGTGCATCGGGACGAACCTCAACAACGACGGCATTCTGCTCTACGAGGCGATCACGGCCGTCTTCTTGACGCAGGCGACGGGGATGACGCTCGGGCTCGGCGAGGAGATCACGATCGGGCTCGCCTCGGTGATGGCGGCGGCGGGCATCGCGGGGATCCCGGAGGCGGGGCTCGTCGTGCTGCCGCTCGTGCTCACCGCGGCAGGGCTGCCGGACGCCTTGATCGCCACGGCCATTCCGCTCGTGATGACGGTCGACTGGTTCATTGCCAGGTGTCGCTCGGGCGTGAACGTGATGAGCGACATGCTCGTCGCCGTGCTCCTCGACGTGGGCGACGGCAACGGCAATGGTTCAGGGGCTGACGCGCGGCAGGGCGGCGGGGAAGACGTCGCGAATCTCCTGGGGGATCCGGGCGGGCCTTTGGGTCGCGGTCGCGACGAACGCCCATGAGGTGACGGAGCGGGCCACCTCGACGCCGTCGGACGAGCGCACGAGGCGGGTCCTGCGCTCGCACGTGGCGGCGCCGAATTTGGCGACGTGGGTCCGGACCTCGATGCGATCGCCCAGAAACACCGACGCGAGGTAATCGATCTCGTGGCGCCGCACGACGAACACGGCGCCGGCGCGCACGTAGGCCGACCTGTCCCAGCCGACGGCCTCGGAGTGGGCCCGGGCCGCGTCCTGCACCCAGCGCACGTAGACGACGTTGGACACGTGCCCGAGCTCGTCGATGTCGTCGGGCGAGGCGACGACGGGAAACACGTATTCATCGGAGGAGGCGGCCGTCATGCGCTGCCAAGGTAGCAGAAGGCCTGTCGCCGTCGACGCGGATCCGGCGCGCCGGACGTATCTCCTCCGTCGTATACGGAATCACGGAATCGCGTCCGCGCATTCCCATTTCTCTCGCAATGGCCATGCAACTCCGATACGTTATCGTGGGGGTGCATTCCTATGGATGGCCGACCTTATGAGCTTTACATTTCCCTCGATGATCTGGCCCCGCTCTGGTCGGGGACGTCGGGCTGGGAGAACGAGGCGCCGCTGCGCGCGGCGCTCGTCTCGCTCGAGCTCGTGTTCCTGCTGATCGCCGATACCGCGCGCGACGCCCGGGCCGCGGCGCCCAGGGACGAGCGCATGTCGCGCCTGTGGAGCGGCGCGGTCGCGCAAATTCGGCTGCTCGGCGACGTGCTCGCCTCGACGCCGCCGCCGCCGACGCTCCCGCCGGGAGCGCCCTCGCGCGCCACGAATCTCCACGTGCTCGCGGACCTCGCGCACCACACGACGAAGCTCGGCGTCCCCACGCGGCTCGTCCGGCAATGGGCCGACACCTACGACGCCACCTGTGCCGACGTCCCTTTCTTGCTGGGCCTCGAACCCGCGCTCGATGCCCTCCGGGCCGCCCACGGGCTCCCCGAGCGACGCCCCCGGACGGACGTCCCGACCCTCCCTTATGACGCCTGGGCCGCGCCCGTCGCCGTCGCCGCGCTCTTCCAGCGCCGCACGTTCAACCCCGAGGATCGCCTCTTCGCCGCCACCCACCAGGGCGTCGAGTGCTGGATGTCCCTCGCGCTCCGGGCGCTCGCCGCAGCCGAATCCGCGGCGAACCTTCGCGATTGGCTCGCGGGGGCCCGCTCCATCCAGCAAGCCGCGTGCATCGTGAGTTCCCTCGCCGAGGCCATCTTGATCCTCGAAACGATGGTCCTCTCCGATTACCACCCGCTCCGCGTCCGCCTGCGTGACGCGAGCGGGGCGCAGTCGCGCCAGTTCGCGAGCGCCCTCGCGGCGGCCCGGAGGCTCTTCCAGCGCCTCGACGCAGATCGGGCCGAGCGTGGCACCTCTCTCCTCACGATCTATCGACGCCCCGAGATCCATCGGGACGAGCACGCGTTCTTCGAGGCGCTCACGACCCTCGAGAATCGCCTCTCCCTCTTCCTCTTCAACCATTACAAACTGGCCGTGCGTGTCCTCGGGACGGAGAGCCTCGGCTCCCTCGGCGTCGAGGTGCAGACGCTGGTCGACCATTTCGTCAAGCCGCTCTACCCGGACCTGGATCGGGCGCGCTACCGGCACAGCGTCATCACGAGCTTCGCCCACGGAAACCACGCAGGGCGTATCATCAGCGATCTGGAGCGCGCCCCGGCCGATCCGCCGCTGGCCCCGCCCCCCGCGGCCCTCGACACGAGCCGCATGCGCGCCGCCGTCGCCGCCTATTTCGACGCCATGCGCGACATGGATCTCGATCGCTGGGTCCGGCTGTTCGCGACGAACGGCGCCATCGAATCGCCCGAAGGCAGCCGACCCTTCCGCGGGCATCACGGCCTGCGCGTGTTCTTCCGCAACTTCATGAAGGTCTTCGAGCGCGGCGTCGTCGTGACCGAGCGCGCCGTCCGCATCGACGCCCGCGAGGGCCGCGCCGAGGTCGACTGGCAACTCGACGTCCGGCACCAAGGAATCCCCATTTCGTATATGGGCACCGAGCGATTCTCGTTCTCCCCCGCGGGAGAGATCGTCCGCGTCACCGTGCTCGACGATCCCCGCGACATCGCGCGGCAGATGCTCTCGGGGGCCGAGCGCGTCGCTTGCCCCCTGGAAGAATAGAGGCGCCGCCCTTCACCGGCACCGCGCGAGCGCGGCGCGCAACGTGGGGAGCATTTGAAGCGCCGAGAGATCGGCCTCCAGCCGAACGAGCTCCTGGGCCACCCGGCTCCGCAATCCACAAAGCACGACCCGGGCCCCGAGCAGGCGGAGCGCCGCGCAGACCCGCAAAAAAGCGACCGCCGTCGTACCGTCGACCTCGTCGAGCCCCGTGAGGTCGAGGATCACCCAGCGCGCCGGCTGCGCGTGGATCCTCGCGAGCAGCGCCTCCGTCACGAGCGCGGCGCGCTCGCCGTCGAGCGCGCCGATGATCGGCATGGCCACCACGCCTTCGCCGACCTCCAGGATGGGCGCGGAGAGCGCGCGGATGGTCTCGGCCTGCTTCTCCACCACCGCGACGTGGGGCTCGAGCTCGCGCGTGCTTTGCTTGTACACGCGCTCCATGTTCTCGATGCGCGCCTCGTATTGCGCCGTCGCTTCCAGGGCCGCTTCGAGGTCCTTTTCGCGCTGCCGGAGCAAGCTCCGCGTCCGGCGGAGCGAATGGGCGCTCTGCCGGAGCCGATCCAGCGCGAGCCGGAGCGCGAGGGGCCCTGCCGCCGCCTCTGTGCACGCGTCGCAGGCGAGAAAATCGGAGAGAAAGGCATCCAGGGGCAGCTCGGCGCGCGATTCATCCTCGAGGATGCAACGATCACAATGCATGCTCACGCCCCGAGGAGGACCACGGTGAACGTCTCGTCGTGACAGAGGGTGATGTCACGCACGGGGCAAAGCTCGCCGTACGTATAAAACCCGACCTTGGGCACGCCCGGCGCGAGGGCGGAGAACGCGCGCCGGATCTCCTCCTGATAACGCGTGCCGAGGATGAGCTTGCGCCCGGCGCAACCAAAAACGAGCGCGAGCGAGGGCGAAGGCATCTTCCGATGGACTTCCTCGGCCGCCTGGGCCGCGGCGAGCAGCAGATCGTCCCGGGTCGAGCACGTCAGGCGAATCTTCATGCCCACGGCGATCTCGCTGCTGAGCAAGAGGCCACCTTTCTCCTCGTCGAGCTTGCGCACCACGCGCACCACGTTCACGCGCTCGTCCGAATCCATGTAGCTGCCCTCGAAATCGAGGATGACGAGCAGCGGGAACTCGATTCCTATCATCTGCTGATCCCGGAACGCGTGCCCGAGGAAGTCCTTGTAGATCCGGAGCGCGGGTTTTCCGTCGAGCTCCAGGATGAGGTTCTTCCCCTCCACGCGCGTCACGGTGCGGACGGCGCCGAGCGGCCGAAATCCCGACTTTGCGGCCGTGGCGATCGCCCTCGTGCCGCGGATGGCGAGGGCGACGGCGCCGCCGGTGAGCACCTCGCGATTGCAAATCTGGGAGGTGCGCTCGAATGCGAGGTGCTCCGCGGAGACGCCGCCCACGATGGGGAACGTCGCGCCGAGCACGTCCTGCAACCCGCGGACGTACTCGCCGGGGCTCCCATGGATGCCATCGGGAAACGTGACGAGCAGGCTCGGGCCGAAGCCTCGAACCTTCTCCGCGAGCGCGTGCCCGGCGCGCCGGCTGTCGGGCAGCAGGCTATCGACCTTGAACGCGGCGCATTCGATCCCCCGCAGGCCCATGGCCGTCACGGACGAGGTGAGGCCTTCATCCGTATTGATCTCAGCGAAACTCGAACAACCCGCGACCACGACCCCCGCGGGCAGGCGGCCCCGGAGGCCCGCGAGCACCTGCACGGGATCGTGCTGGCTCGATACGAAAAGAAGGACGGTCTCCGGCGGACCGCCGAGCTCGAAGGTCAGCTCTTCGGCGACCTCCCGACCCGCGGTCAGGGCGTCCGTATGCACGATGGATACTGTGGCTGCTCGCATCTTTTCCCCCCAATGTCGACGCGATGACGCTATTTTTCATGTTACACGATGGAATTCGGTCGCACCAATGGAATTCCGTACATTCCTGCCAAACGATGGGGACGGAGGAAATCCCCCATGGCGGTGAATCGTCCCCGACGAAGCAGCGGCGCTGCGGCGAAAGCGGGATTGCATCGACGGCCCCCGCGTTCATGTTCACGTCGTGAACGCACCCACGAGCCAGGCCGAGCCTTCCGAGAAACATCACGCGGGTTGCTGCGGAGGTCACCCCTCCAAGGCGCGGACCACGACGCCCGGCCGCTCGTCTTTCCTCGGCGCCGTGCTTCCGGTGCTGGCCTGCGCCGTGTGCCCGACCTGCCTCGGCGCGTGGGCGCAGGCGCTCTCGGCGCTCGGCGTCGGATTCGTGGTCACCGAGACGCAGCACCTCATTTTGCTCGTCGCCGCGGTCGTGATCACGCTGGCCGTGAGCGGCCGTCGTTATGCCCGCTCGCGTCGCGCGGGCCCGCTCGTGCTCTCGCTCGCCGGCTCGACCGGGCTCGTCGCGAGCCACGTCCTCGGGGAGATTCAGGTCCTCGCGTGGTCGTCGATTGCGGTGCTCGTGGCCGCGTCCATCTGGCAAGAGCGCGCGCGGCCGCGACAAACGGCGCGGGGACACGAGCCGGAGCCGCGAGGCGCCCTTCGAGGCGCCGAGGTCTCGGCCGGCGCGGATTGAAGAGCCTCAGCGAACCGCCCGAGGTGGTCCCCGGGACGCAGAACCTCCGCCGAACCGTCGAGGGGAACTTGCTGACACGCCTGGACGCCTGCTAGGCCTCCGGCAGGAGGTCGCGGCGCATGGGGCTCTGGTATCGCAACCGATCTTGTATGGAGAGGGCTTCAGGGATCCCACGCCTGATGCGACTGGCGCAGGGTTTGGCCCTTTGCCTCAGCGTGGGGGGATGCACGCGTGGCCAGCCGGACGGGGCGGCTGTTGCCGCGCCGAGCGCCGTCGCTCCCGTGCCGAGCGCCATCGCATCCGCAGCACCGAGCGCCACCGCGTCCGCAGCGCCGAGCGCCATCGCGTCCGCAGCGCCGCCGGCGACACCGCCGGATGCGAAGGCTTCGGACGTCCAGGAGGCGCCTGGGTCGGCGCCGCAGACGGCGTCGCCTTCGTGCCCGAGCACCCTCCGCGTCGAGAAAGGGGATTCCTTCGAGTCCATCACCAACCGCTGCTATGGGAGCCGCACGTATCAAGACCTCCTCGTGTCGCACAACCACCACGAGCGGAAGGGGCTTCGCGCCGGCGAGACCTTGAAGATTCCGCCTTTCGAGACCCTGGCGCGCGAGCACGTCGCGGCGAAATGGGCGAGCGAAATGAGCGCGGTCGCCGCGTCGTACGCCCACTTCCGCCGCGCCGAGCCCGAAATCGATCGGCAGCTTCGTTCGCAAAAGCCGGGGATGGGGCCGTATCGGCCGACCGCCGCGACGAAGCTCGAGCTCGACGCCGCCGCCAGCGCGCTCCGCCCTGTCGTGGAGCACCTTCGCGCAGCCGGCGTTCGAACGAAGAAGTTCGCCCAGGCCGTGCAGGCATTCGAACAACTTGCCAGCGGCGAGGGCAGCTTCTCCACCGACTACGCGACCGAGGACATCCACCAGTGCTTCTCCTACGGTATTTCGGCGCTCAAGTAGGCCCTTCCGCGCCCACCCCCGATTGACGCCGCGCCTGTTCCGACGCCTCGGTTTCCGCCCCCGCCCCCGCCTCGGTTTCCGCCTCCCACCTCCGCCTCCGCCTCCATTTTCCGGGTCCGCCTCCGTTTCCGCCCCCGCCTCCGCGCCCGCTTGCCGCTTCCGCTCCCGCTTCCTCTCGATCTAGGATGCGCGCCCCACCCGATGACCCAGCCCCGCCCCTCCCCTCCGAGTTCCTCGGCCCATCCCCTCAAGGTCGCGCTCCTGCTCTTCGGCTCCGGCCTCTCGGCGCTCGTGTACCAGACGGCCTGGCAACGTGAGCTTCGCCTCGTGTTCGGGTCCTCCACGGCCGCGAGCGCCGCCGTGCTCGCGATTTTCATCGGCGGCGCCGGCGCGGGCAGCTTGCTCTTCGGCAAGCGCAGCGACGCCTCGCCCCGGCCGCTCCGCCTTTATGGCCGCCTCGAGCTTGCCATTGCCGCCCTCGCCGCCGTCAGCCCGTTCGCGATCGACCTCGCGCGCATCGTGTATCGCGCCGCGGGCGGCACCTTTCTCCTCGGAATGACGCTCGGCACGGCCCTTCGCCTCGCGCTCGCGGCCCTCGTCATCGGCGCGCCCACGGTCCTCATGGGCGGCACCTTGCCCTCGGCCGCGCGCTCGGCCGAGAGCCAAACGGATACGCAGAGGCGCGCCGTCGGCTGGTTGTATGCGGCGAACACCCTCGGCGCGGTCGCGGGCGCCACGCTTTGCACGCTCCTCCTCCTGGAGACGCTCGGCACCCGCGGCGCGCTCTGGGTCGCCGCGCTGCTCAATGCGATCGTCGCGGGCCTCGCGCTCCTCGTGGATCAACGGCTCGCCCCCATGACCGAGGAGCCCACCTCGAAGGCCGACGAAAACGCCGCAGAATCGAAGGCGAACATGCCGCCGCGGTTCGTCCTCGTGTTCGCTGCGCTCTCGGGGTTCTTGTTCTTCTGGCTCGAGCTCGTCTGGTATCGGCTCCTCGGCCCGCTGCTCGGCGGCACGGTGTATACGTTCGGCGTCATCCTCGCCGTCGTCCTCCTTGGGATCGGGCTCGGGGGCCTCTTGTATCCCCTCCTTTTCCGCAAGCGCGCCCCGTCGGCGCGTGGCCTCGCGCTCACGGCCGCGCTCGAAGCGCTCTTCGTGGCCGTTCCTTTTGCGCTCGGCGATCGGCTCGCGGTGCTCGCGCTCGCGGTCCGTCCCGAGGCGGGCGCGGGCCTCTTTCATTACGTGCCCGGCTGGATCGCGCTCACGGCCATCATGGCGTTTCCGGCGGCGCTCGTGGCCGGCGTCCAGTATCCGCTCCTCGTCGCATTGCTCGGCGAGGGCCGGACCCGCGTCGGATCGCACCTCGGCACCGTCGGCGCGCACAACACCCTCGGCGCCATGGTCGGCTCGCTCGCCGGTGGGTTTCTCCTCGTCCCCTCGCTCGGCGCCCTCGGATCCATGCGCGTCGTGGTGTTCGGGCTCCTCGCCATGGCGGCCGGCGCGGCGTTCTTCGCGTTTCGGGTCCCTGCTTTGCGGCGCATGATCGCCGCCCCGCTCTCGGCCGCCCTCGCCTTCGCCGCCATTCTCACGCCGGGCCCCTCGGCCGTCCTCCGGCATACGCCCATCGGCGCGGGCCGCGTCGATCGCGTCTTGCTCGACACCCCCGCGTTCACGCGCGCCTGGATCGAGGACGTCAAGCGCTTGATCATCTGGCAAACCGAGGGGCGCGAGAGCAGCGTGGCCATCGACGGCACCGACGGCATCGCGATGGTCGTCAATGGCAAGATCGACGGCAATGCGCGCGGCGACGCCTCGACGCAGGTGATGGGCGGCCTCCTCGGCGCCTTGCTCCACCCCGATCCGAAGCACGCCATGGTGATTGGCTTCGGCACCGGCAGCTCGGCCGGGTGGCTCGGCAAGGTGCCCGCCATGGAGCGCGTGGACGTCGCCGAGCTCGAGCCCTCCATGCTGGAAATCGGCCGCCGCTGCGCGCCGGTGAACGAGGACGTCCTTTCGAACCCGAAGGTTCGTGTCCTCCTCGGCGACGCGCGCGAAATCCTCCCCACCGTACCGGCCCGCTACGACGTCGTCTTCTCCGAGCCGTCGAACCCGTACCGCGCCGGCGTCGCGAGCCTGTTCACGCAGGAGTATTACCGCGCCGTGCGCGGCCGCCTCAAGGAGGGCGGGCTCTTCCTGCAATGGGTGCAGATCTACGAGATCGACGTCGACACGCTCCGCACGATTTATGCGACGCTCGCCTCGGTCTTTCCGGCCGTGGAGACGTGGTATCTCGGCTGGAGTGATCTCGTCCTCGTCGCGTCCGAGGCCCCGCTCGTGCACGATACGGACCTCCTCCGGACGAAGCTCGCCGCAGAGCCTTATCGGCGGGCCCTCTTGAATGCCTGGCGCACCGAGGGCATCGAGGGGCTCTTCGCGCATTACGTCGCCGGCCCTCCCTTCGCGCGGGCCATCGCCGACGTGCCCGGCGCCGTCTACAACACGGACGACCGGAACCGCGTGGAGTTCGGCTTCGCGCGGGCCGTCGGCAATTTTGGCTCGGTCTCGACGTTCTTCGAGCCCGTCCGGCACCGCAAGGAGGATCGCCCGAAGCTGAAATCGGGCAACCTCGATTTCGTGCGGGTCGCGGAGGATCGCGCGGCGCAGGTCGCGGGCGACGGCTCGGACCCGGCCATGCCCGAGCACCTCACGCCGGAGGCGGAGGTGCGCGTGCAGGCGCTCGTCAATTACGCGGCGGGCAACCTCGAAGGCGCGCTCGCGAAATGGGGATTCCAGGAGCAAGCCCCGGTCGGCCCGGTGGAGACGACGCTCGTGGCCGAGGGGCTCGCGTGGAAGGCCGACGACGCCGTGCTCCCGCTGCTCGAACGGCACGCGCGTGATTTCCCGATCGAGGCCGACGTGATCCGCGCCCGCTACGAATACGCGAAGGGCCGGCGCGCCGAGGCCGTCAAGCTGCTCGAAGGCGCGTTCGCCGCCTACCGGCGTGATCCGTGGCCCTCGACGGCGGTCATGAACCGGGCCATGGACCTCACGCGCGAGCTCGGCCAGAGCGCGCCCGCCGACGCGAGGCGCCTCTTCGCAGCGCTCGACACGCCCTTCTCGGTGCTGGTGCTCGAATCGACGCGGAGGAGCCTGCGTGTCGACCTCTCCGAGGTGCTCCCCGAGGAAAACGCGTGCGTGGCCGCGTTTGCCATCTTCGAACCCCATCCGCCGTGGGACGAACGCATGCTCGGGCTCCGGCGTGATTGTTATGCGCGCTTCATGCACCCGCTCGCGGCGGAGGCCTCGCGCGCGACGGAGCGGCGGGCGGCGTGTGTGGGATGGCGGGGATGGTTGACGTGTTTGTGAATGCGCGCGCTCGGTCCGGCGAACGCCGCGTCAATCGGCGATGTCGCGCCCCGCGGCGACCGTCTGCCCATCGGACGTCACGAGCACCTCGAGCTCTTGCCCTCCCTTGCTGATGTGAGCCTCGAAAAACACCTGGCCACCGGGCAGGGTATACATCTCGACCTTGTCGAGCTTGCCGCCCTGTGCCCACTTCAGGATGGTGTCGCGCGCCGCCGGCGAGGCGGAGCTGAGCGAGACCTCCCATTCCTTGCCTTGGTCGAGGAACGCCTCGAGCGACTTGCCGCCCGTATCCACGGGTGACGGCGTCATCTTGTCCGGCTGCGCCCCCTGCGCGCCGGCGGTGGCCGGCAGGGCGACCAAAGCGAACGCGAGCGACGCGAAGAGCGGCCATCGTTCCAGCCTCGTCATGAATTCATTCCTCCTTCCGGGCATGTAGGGGCCCGCCGGATCACGCATGCGAACGGAGTGCCGCGCCGCCGTCGGCCGGCGTCGACGAGGCCCGCGCTGCCCGGGGTCGTTCGATTCGTGCCTAGCGGGGCTGCTTGCATTTCCTCGTTGCACCGGGGATGCGCTTGCTCTTCCATCGCTTCGATGGGACACGCGCACCACTTCCTCTCCCGGCTCGATCGTGTCTCGCTCCCGCATGTCGAGCTCGCGCTCTCCCTGTACCGGGACGAGGGCCTGCTCCGGTACCTCTTCGACCGGGCTCGCGTGCCCGAGGGCGCCGAGCGTGTCGCGCTCTCGCTCGATCACCCCGAGGAGGGGCCTTTCCTCATCGTCACGCGCGACGGGAGGTTCGTCACCTGCCTCGGCGCGGGCATGAAGGTCTCGAACCTGCCCGTGGTCACGCGCGGGCAGATCGACGCAATCGCCGCCAAGGTCGGGGAGCTGCGCGAGCGCATGGAGGCCGCGAGGGCGCTCGCCGGGGAGAAGGGGGTCCGGGCGCTGCTTCGGCGGATCTACGAGGCCGCCGACGAACTCTCGCGCGAGGAGTTCGTGGCGATCTCGGCGCTCCAGCCGCTTTACGGCTTCGAATTCTTGCACCTCTACCTCCGCGCCGCGGTCGAGCTCGACGAAGCCCGCCAGATCCTCCTGCCGCTGCTCCGCAAGACCGACAAGCCCAAGCCCATCTACGACGACGCGCTCAGCGCGTACTGGCGGACCCTCTGGGCCATGAGCCATTTCGCCATCCTCGCGACCCTCGACGGCCAAGAGACGTTTCCCCCAGGTCTCCTCGACATGTTCGGCGAGGGCGGCACGTTTTCCTGGCCCACCACGCGGCAAGGATTCTTGCCCTTCGCGATCCGCGGCGCCTGGGCCACGGCCCGGGTCGGCAAGCCCCTGCTCGCCAAGTACAAACGGTTTTACCAGGAAGCGGAGAGCGAGCTTCAGAACATCGACGGCGCGCTCGGGATCCTCGCGATCGGAATGCGCCACGCGCGGCTCCGCGCCGAGGCGGAGAAGACGCTCGGCGCAGACATCCCCGTCAAATGGAGAGGCACGCCCCACGGCAAGGTCACGGGCGCGATACGCAAGCTCGCGCGCGGGATCGCGGAGACGGATCGGGATTCGCCCGAGGAGCGGCAAGCATGCGTGCGGGACCTCGGCGCGCACCTATGGGTGGCCCTCATGCAATCGAGGCCCGCGGGCCCCCTCCGGTACGAGCGACCGGAGGACGTCCCGGAGGATCTCGCCTGCGCGGTCGTGGCGAATACCTTCCAATGTTATCTGCGCGGGTCGCAGGGCCTTTCAAACGCATTGACGTGGCTCTTCATGTTGACCCCGTGGGCCGCCCGCGCCGCGCCGGAGGCGCTCTACCTGCCGCGCGCCGCGATCGCGGCAGTCCACGTGCCCTTCCGGACGGATCTCACGCTCGGCGTGCTGCGCGCGATGCGGGATCACGTGGCCCCTGGCAGGAGACAGGCGCCCCCCGAGGGCCCCGCCCGCAAAGGCCCGTGCCCCTGCGGAAGCGGCAAGAAGTACAAGCGTTGTTGCGAGGAAACGGAGGCCGAATCGAAGAGCGCGGCGCTGCTCGGGCCTTCCGATTCGTAGGGCTTCCGCCTCCGGCGCCACGCCCGCTTGCCGTTCCGGCTTCCGCCTCCGCTTGCCGGGAAGCGCGTTCCATGGGCTCGTCCGGGCTTCTTATCTCAGTCAGGACAGCAGAGAGCACCCGCATTTGCATTGCCCACACAGCCACCGAGGTAGTTGGCCGCGGTTTCGCTCTCATACTTGCACCCCGTCCACGTGCAGGTGTTTCCTTCCGCATCCGAGGTTCCCGAGCAAACGCGCATCGGACGGGTGCTGTCGCCATTGCTGTCAAGCGTGCCGCAGCTCGTGGTCCCTGTCGAGGGGTATGCCTTGGCGGCGCAGTTGTTCGAACCCGAGCCAGAAAAACCGAGGTCCGACGCCCCATTGTCCGTCCAATAAATGTGCGTGGGGGCTGTTGACGCCCTTTTGGCGTTCCACTCCTCGGCGGTGCACACATGCATCCGATGGCCGCAAAGGCTCTCTCGGTTGGCATAGGAAACGGAGCCCGCACAGCCATACATGTTCGTGCCCCAGCTCTGTTCGGCAGTGCCATCCGCACAAGGACGATTCGCACAACAGAGTGCGCCTGCCGTCGTGTTGCCGAGGCATCCACCCCAATAATTCGTATTGGTTGACGACTCGTACTTGCACCCCGTCCAGTTGCACGCATTCCCCTCCGCATCCGAAGTTCCCGAGCAGATTCGCATCGGTGCGTTCCCGCTGCTGCCACACGTCGTGCCCGCCGGCGAAGCATTCACGTAGCGCGCGGAACAGTTGCTCGAGCTTCCGGAATAGCCCAGTTCGGTGGACCCATAGTCCGTCCAGTAGATGTGATCCGGGGTCCCGGCGGCACCTGAGAATCTCCTGGCTTCCCACTCGGCAGGTGTGCAGACGTGGGTCTCGGATCCGCAAAGCGTCGCCTTATTTGCGTAGGATTCCGAACCTGGGCACCCCCACATCTGATTGCCCAACGCTTCAGCGGGCACCCCATTGTCACAGAGCCTGGCTTCATCCCAAGCGTTGACGAGCATGCCCACGTTGTCATCTGAGTGGATATTGGTGTTCTGAACGACGACCGTTCCGGGATGGTCCTTGAAGACGAACAGAATCGACTGCTGCTCCGTGCCGCTCGTCTCGAATCCGCCACCCTTCATCACAAAAGGAGTCCCGCCGATGGTCGTTCCAGCCCAGTCCATACCGTAGCCTGAATCGAAAACCATATCGACAGCTTCCTGCTGCATGATGTCTCCAGCATACAGCAAAGAGAAGGTCTTGGCCAGGTCATACGCTGTCAAAGCGAATCCTCCTGTGCCGCATCCTGTGTTGAAATCCGTGCCGTACTGGTAGCCCGCCGTTGTACTCGTGGCATTCGGCGGATACGCAAAAGGGGAATGAGAAAGCGTGTGGGTGCAGCCTGAGTACGCAGCTTCCCCCATGAAATAGCTGCCCCTTACATGCAGATCCAGCAGTTTTCCTGCCGTCCAAGCGTCCGACTTGCCGTAATTCGTCATCTCCTGCGACAGGTTGGTTGTCATGTTGGCGATGAGCACCTGCAGCAACACGTACGTCATGCTGTTGTACTCATCGGTGCCGTTGTTGAGGCACTCCTGTGTGATGAAGTGTATCTCGCAACCCTCTTCCAACCAGTCGTGGAACACGGACGGGACGTTGCAGTCCCCGGCTGGCTGCGGCATACCGCTTTTGTGCTCCAACAGCTCCTCGAACGTGATCTTTTCGACACCGGGGCCTGGGGACAGCCAACTGGGGATGTAGGGACCGATCGCGGCCTGGGGACTTATTTGGAGCGCCGCGAGAACTTCCGCCATGCGCGCCCCGGTAAGGGCCTTGGAAACGCTCCAGATGTTCATCGGAATGTCGTAGGTCATGGTCGAGATCGCCGTGCTGTGATTATACACATCCCAGGCACTCACAGCGAATCCGTGGTTACGGGTGACCGTGCAGAGCTGGCCATTGCTCTGCTTGCGAACAACCGCGAGCTGCGTTCCGCCATACGGGTTGAAGTGGTCCTCGATTCGATTCGCAAGCGAGGAAAGCTCTGCGTAGTTGACGGCGTCGCAGTCATTGGTATTGCAGAACGATTGTGTAGCGGTACATGCACCGGCATTGCCGTATTCGTCGCATGTCCTGGTCCCCGCGGTATTGCCGCAAGTCGCGGTCGGAGCCGTACAGCTTATCTTGGCCCCCGGAATGTATTCACACGTACCCCAGTCGAATCCCAGGATACATTCCTTCTCTCCTGGGCAGCCGCTCGCGCTGATGCAGTCCTGTTTCATGCCCTCGGTACAAGTCGCACGCGCATCGAGGTGGAAAGACAGTAGCGTGGCGAACGCGCCCAGTCCGATATACCATCGCTTCATATGAATGTAAGTCCTCGCCGCCCCCCGTCCTGACGTCCCGTGGCCCCCGTGCCCAGGCTCCCAACCGGAAGGAGCCTCAACATGCATACGGAACAACAAGCGGCGGCCATTCGTGCGGAGGTCTCGCGCATCG
>NZ_JARZHI010000073.1:0-54729 GCF_029946465.1 Polyangium sorediatum | reverse complement strand
GATCCCGCCGGTGCCGCCGACGCCACCGGTGCCGCCTGTGCCGCCGCCTGTGCCGCCGATCCCGCCGGTGCCCCCCGTGCCGCCGCCGCCTGTGCCGCCGATCCCGCCGGTCGCGCCTGCGCCGCCCGAGCCGCCGGTCGCGCCGCTGCCACCCACGCCGCCCTGTGTGTCGTCCGCGCACGACGCGAGACCGAGGGCGCCCGCGAGCAGGAGCAACGAGCTGGAAAAGAGAAGGGTACGAGCCATCAGCAAAACCTCCGGGAGCAAAGCGCCGGCGCGGCGCCGCCCGATACCAGCGGTGGTGCGGCCACGTGGAGCACCCGCCGCTCATGTCGGATCCGGAGCGCGCGCCTGCCGGGAGTGCCGCTCCGAATCAAGCAGGCCGAAGCGACTTCCGGAGCATCGTCTCAGATTTCCGCGTGCGGCTCAACTCGGACGAGGCCCGACGCGAGCAGCGGCCGCCCAAACGAACGGCCGCCATCGTGGGAGAACTCGCGATCCGGAGGAATGGCGCGAGGACGGAGGGGTGCGAGGCGCGTACGCCGAAGGAACGGCGCGCCCGGGACGATGGTCCGCGCCGGGCGCGCGATGTGGGCGGATCAGTAGCTCGTGACGAGCGCGAAGCAGCCGTCGTACGCCTTGTTGCAGTCGGCCTCGGCGCTGTTCGTGATGCAGTCGGCGAGCTCCTGGAGCGCCGCGCTGTTGAAGGGGTTCGTTTCGAGCTGGCAGCCCTGCGTGTCGAAGATCTCGCCGTTGATGCAGAGATCCGTGGCGATGGTCTGGCAGGCGAGGGCCGAGTCGGCCGACGGACAGGCCGCGGCGTACATCTTCCCAACACAGTCGGCGACCTGCTTGTCGTCGCAGGCGTTCGAGGGCTCGACGCCGATGCCCGAGAGGCAGTCCTCGAGCACGCCCGCCGCGCCCCGCGTGTAGATCTCGAAGCCACGCTTGCAGGTGCCGTAGCCGGGGGGGTCGTACTCGATGGGGTTGCCGTTCCCGTCGACGCCCTGGCAAGCCGCCGCGGGGCCTTCCGGCTTGGGCGTGATGTTCATGGCGTCGCAGGCCGCGACATCGGTGGTGCTGTCGTCCGGGCCGACGCAGGAGGAGCCGCCGCTGCCGCCTTCGCCGCCGCTGCCGCCGCCGCCGCCCACGCCCGCGCCGGCCTCGCCGCCCTGGCCGCCGACGCCGCCGCTGCCGCCGTTGCCGCCGACCCCCGCGCCGCCGTCGCCGCCGACGCCGCCGGTGGGGGTGTTGTCCGAAACGATGACGCAGCCGCTGGTGAAGGCCGCGACCGCGAGGGAAGTAAGAACAAAGGCAAACGTAGCGCGAGACTGCATGTTCCGAGTCCTCCGAAGTTGGGAGGCGCCGGGGGCCCGGGGGGGCTCCGGCGCGGACGATTTCAAGACGTGACAGGGTAGTACGAGCAGCCCGGCGGAGCCTTCAAAACCGACCCGAGCTCCGTACGCCCGTTCAGCGATCGCGGCAGATCCGTTCAGCCGGATCCCTCACGGACGGTGGAGCGCGCAGATTTTCTGCGGATCTGGCTTGCAAGCGTCGTGGGGCTTTGCTAGACACCGCGCTCCGTTTTCCTGGGAGCGATCGCCTATGGCGTTCGTCTCTCCCGAAGCCGTAACGGCGCTTCGGTCTCAGCTCGCTTCTTCGGCCGCCGTGGGACACCCCCCGGTGACGCGAAGAGGGATCCTCGTCGCGAGACGTCGGGCTGATGTTCCGGAACGTACGACGGCAGGGCTCGGTTCGACAGGCGCAAGCTTGTCGACCGGGTTGGCCAACGACCGGGCGCCCTGGGCCGAACCGGCCCCCTGTCTGCGAGGTTTCTCGGATGCTAAGCAAGGCCAGTGCGATGTTTTCGCGGATTTCCCCGCGAAAGGCGCGCATGATTGCGGACCTGGTCCGCGGACGTGATGCAGCGGATGCGATCCAGCTGCTCCAGTTCACGGAGAAGTCAGCCGCGCCGGTGATCAAGAAGATCATCGAGAGCGCGGTGGCGAACGCCCGCCAGGGTGGCGCCGACGTCGACGCTTTGTTCATCAGCAAGGCGACGGTCGACAAGGGCCCGAACAAGTTCAACCGCCGCTGGCGCCCCCGTGCGATGGGGCGCGCGACGAAAGTCGTGAAGGGCGTCTCTCACATCGTGATCGAGCTCAGCGAGCGCAAGTAAAGGAACACGGCTTCCATGGGACAGAAGACCCATCCGTACGGCTTCCGCGTCGGCGTCATCAAGACGTGGAGCAGCAAATGGTACGAGGACGGTAACGCGTACCAGAAGTGGCTCCACGAGGACATCCGCATCAAGCGGGCGATCAAGCAGTACCTCTACAACGCGAACATCGCGAGCGTGGAGATCGAGCGTGCCGCGAACCGGGCCAAGGTCATCGTCTACACGGCGCGTCCGGGGATGGTGATCGGCAAGGGCGGCAAGGGCATCGAGACGCTGAAGGGCGGCAACGTCGGCACCGCGACCAAGGGTGAGACGGTGTTCCCGGGCGTCGCCTCCTTCACGGACAACGAGGTCTTCATCGACGTCCAGGAGGTCCGGAAGGCGGAGACGAATGCGCAGCTCGTCGCGGAGAACATCGCGACGCAGCTCGAGCGTCGCATCGCGTTCCGCCGCGCCATGAAGAAGGCCGTGGCGACGGCGATGAAGTTCGGCGCGAAGGGCATCCGCGTTCGGTGCGCGGGCCGGCTCGGCGGCAGCGAGATGAGCCGGGTCGAGACGTACCGCGAGGGTCGGGTTCCGCTCCACACGCTGCGCGCCGACATCGAGTTCGGCCTCGCCGAGGCGAGGACGAAGGTCGGCATCATCGGCGTGAAGGTGTGGATCTTCAAGGGTGAGGTTCTCCAGCGCAAATCGCGCCGGATTCAGTAGGACAGACCGATGCTGTCTCCCAAGCGAACGAAGTTCCGCAAGATGCAGAAGGGCCGCATTCGCGGGGTTGCGACCACGGGAAGCGACGTGTCCTTCGGTGATTTCGGCCTGCAGGCGCTCGAGCCCGCGCGCATCACGTCTCGCCAGATCGAGGCTGCGCGTATGGCGATTCAGCGTCACTGCAAGCGCGCGGGTAAGCTCTGGATCCGCATCTTCCCGGACCGACCGGTGACGAAGAAGCCGCTCGAGGTCCGCATGGGTGGCGGAAAGGGTGCGCCGGAAGAGTGGGCCGCGGCGGTGCGGCCTGGCCGCGTCATGTACGAGATCTCGGGCGTGCCCGAGGAGATGGCGCGTGAGGCGTTCCGCCTCGCCGGGCACAAGCTCCCGATGGCGTGCAAGTTCATCGCTCGCGGGATCGTGTGAGGTATTCGAGATGAAGGCGAAGGATCTGCGCGAACGCACGACGGAGCACCTGCAGGAGCTCGAGAAGAATCTCGGCCGTGAGGTGTTCGACGCCAAGTTCAAGAACTTCACGAACCGGCTGAACGACACCTCGGCGATCCGCAAGGCGCGCCGCGATCTCGCCCGGGTCAAGACGATCCTCCAGCAGCGTGCCAGCGAGCCGGCAGCGGCGGAAGGGAACAAGTAGAGCCATGGCAACGAACGAGGCGAACGCGACCGCCGCCGGGCAGGCTCAGGCCGATACGACCGCGAAGCCGCACGGCTTCCGCCGCAAGCTCGTCGGGCGCGTGAAGAGCAACAAGCAGGACAAGACCGTCGTGGTCGAGGTCGTGCGCAACTCGCCGGATCCGGTCTACAAGAAGTACGTCCGGGCTCGCGAGCGCTACAAGGCGCACGACGAGAAGAACGAGTACAAGGTCGGTGACCGCGTGGAGATCCAGGAGCATCGCCCGATCTCGCGCGAGAAACGCTGGATCGTGACGAAGCTCATTTCCCGCCCGGTGGAGGAGTAGCCATGATTCAGGTCACGACGCATCTCGAAGTGGCTGACAACTCCGGGGCTCGGGTCGTCAAGTGCATCAAGGTTCTCGGTGGCTCGCGTCGTAAGTACGCGGGGCTCGGCGATGTGATCGTCGTGTCCATCAAGGAAGCCATGCCGGGCACCAAGGTGAAGAAGGGCGACACGGCGCGGGCGGTGGTGGTGCGCACGGCGCGTGAGTATCAGCGCTCGGACGGCACCTACATCAAGTTCGACACCAACAGCGCGGTGTTGATCAACAAGGAGAAGGAGCCGATCGGGACCCGTATCTTCGGGCCGGTGGCTCGCGAGCTCCGCGCGAAGAAGTTCATGAAGATCATCTCGCTCGCGCCGGAGGTGCTCTGATGCGACGGCTCCGAGTCGGTGACCTCGTGCAGGTCATCAGCGGAAAAGACAAGGGCAAGCAGGGTCGCGTGACGAAGGTCCTCGCGGAGGACGACAAGGTCGTCGTCGAGGGGATCAACGTGGTGACGCGGCACCAGCGCCCGACGCCGCGCAACCAGCAAGGCGGCAAGATCACGAAGGAGGCGCCGCTTTATGCCTCCAAGGTGATGCCGGTGGATCCGACGACGGGCAAGCCCACGCGGGTGAAGTCTACGATCGTCGATGGCAAGAAGCAGCGCACCGCGAAGAGCGGCGCCGTGATCGCGGCAGGCTGAGCCATGGCGGACAAGAAGGAAGAAAAGGGCAAGGGCAAGGGCGAAAAGCCCAAGGACGCCAAGCCGGCGGCTGCGAAGCCGCAGGCGGCTGCGGCCGGCAAGAGTGGCAAGGAGGCCGGGAAGGGCGGCAAGGGCAAGGGCGAGGCGAAAGCCACGCCGCAAGCCGAAGTCGCTGACGTTCCGCGCGATCCGAGCTACGCGCCGCGCCTGCGCGCGAAGTACCGTGAGGCCGTCGGGCCCGCGCTTTCGAAGCGCTTCGGGTACAAGAACCCGATGATGGTGCCGCGCCTCGAGAAGGTCGTGATCAACATGGGCCTCGGCGCTGCCGTCGGGAACCCGAAGATCATCGACTCCGCTGTCGAGGACATGCGGGCGATCTCGGGCCAGAAGCCGGTCGTGACGCGCGCTCGCAAGTCGATCGCGACGTTCAAGCTCCGCGAGAACCTCCCGATCGGCGTGATGGTGACGCTGCGCGGAGAGCGGATGTGGGAGTTCGTCGATCGCCTGATCAGCTTCTCCCTGCCGCGCGTGCGTGACTTCAAGGGCGTGAGCCCGAAGGGCTTCGACGGCAAGGGCAATTTCACGATGGGTCTGCGCGAGCAGATCATCTTCCCTGAGGTCGACTACGACAAGGTCGACGTCGTGAAGGGAATGAACATCTCGTTCGTGACGACCGCGCGCACCGACGAGGAGGGACGAGCCCTTCTCACGGAGCTTGGGATCCCGTTCAGGCATTGAGGAACGTTCGATGGCCCGTGCAAAAGAATTCGCCAAGCTGAACCGG
Source organism: Polyangium sorediatum (assembly GCF_029946465.1). Classification (NCBI taxonomy): domain Bacteria; kingdom Pseudomonadati; phylum Myxococcota; order Polyangiales; family Polyangiaceae; genus Polyangium; species Polyangium sorediatum. The sequence goes on along the minus strand of NZ_JARZHI010000073.1, from coordinate 49,399 downwards.
CCGCCCAAGTTCGCCGTGCGGCACCGGAATCGTTGCAAGGTGTGCGGCCGTTCGCGGGCTTATTACCGCGACTTCGAGCTCTGCCGCATCTGTCTTCGTACGTTCGCGCTCCGAGGCGAGCTGCCGGGCGTGATCAAGGCGAGCTGGTGATGCCATGATGACCGATCCTGTCGCCGACATGCTGACCCGGATCCGGAACGCCGCGCTCGCGCGGCACGATCGGACCGAGGTTCCTGCAAGCAAAATGAAGCAGGCCGTTGCCGAGATCCTCAAGTCCGAGGGGTATATCGCGGACGTGCGGCCGAGCGATGGCAACCCTGCGAAGCTCACGATCGTGCTGAAGTACGGGCGTGATCGCTCGAGCGCGCTCGACGGAGTCCGTCGGGTGAGCCGTCCGGGGCGACGCGTGTACGTCAAGCACGACCGCATCCCCCGCGTGCTCTCCGGGCTCGGGATCTCGATCCTGAGCACTTCGCACGGCCTGATGAGCGACCGCGACGCCCGCAAAAACAAGCTCGGAGGCGAGCTCATCTGCGAGGTGTGGTGATGCAGACGGCTACGACGCAAAATGGCGAGGCCTCCAAGACCTCGCGCGTCGGCAAGCGACCGGTGGACGTCCCCAAGGGTGTCACCGTGTCGATGCAGGGACGCAAGGTCGAGATCAAGGGCGCCAAGGGCCAGCTCGCTCGCGAGCTGCCCTCGACGGTCGACGTGAAGGTCGAGGGTACGAAGCTGCACGTGACCTCGACGGCCCCCGGGCGTGATGGCTCGCGGCTGCAGGGGCTCGTGCGGGCGCTGCTCGCCAGCATGGTGAAGGGCGCGGCCGACGGCTACGAGCGTGTGCTCGAGCTGAAGGGCACCGGTTACCGTGTCGACCTGAAGGGCACGACGCTCACGTTCGCGCTCGGGTATTCGCACCCGGTCGTGTTCAACGTGCCGAAGGGCCTCACGGCGACGATCCCGGCGGATTCGAAGGGCACGGTCCTCGTTCTGACGGGCGCCGACAAGGAGCTCATCGGGCAGACGGCCGCGACGATCCGCGGCTTCCGCCCGCCGGAGCCCTACGGTGGCAAAGGCGTTCGTTATCGTGGCGAGCGCGTTCGCGAGAAGGCCGGCAAGGCTGGCGGTAAGGGCGGCAAGAAGTAACCGAGCGGGGCGACCTCGTGTCGCCCCTACAGGTACGGGGTTACGACCATGGCTATGAAGATCGTCGGACGGGAGCGCCGCAAGCTCCGTATTCGCAAGAAGGTGAACGGCTCGCCCGCTCGCCCGCGCCTCACCGTCTTCCGCAGCGCGAAGCACATCTACGCGCAGGTGATCGACGACACGACGGGTCAGACCGTCGCGCACGCGTCGACGCTGTCGAAGGACCTGAAGGGCACGCTCGACAACGACAACAAGGTCGACGCGGCCAAGAAGGTCGGGGCGCTCATCGCCAAGATCTGCAAGTCGAAGAAGATCGACCGTGTCGTGTTCGATCGGAACGGCTACCTCTATCACGGGCGCGTGAGCGCCCTCGCTCAGGCCGCGCGGGAGGCGGGGCTCGAGTTCTAGCCCCGAAGGCGCCGGGCCCGCGGGGGCCTCGGGCAAACGTCTCGGGCGATAGCGAAGACTTCACGGACGACGAAGAAGGCACGGTATGGCGTTCGATCAGGTCGACGAAGAAAAGCTCAAGGAGCGGGTGATCCACATCAACCGCGTCGCCAAGGTCGTGAAGGGCGGGCGGCGCTTCAGCTTCTCGGCGCTCGTCGTTGTGGGCGACGAGTCGGGACATGTGGGCGTCGGCCTGGGCAAGGCCAACGAGGTTCCGGAGGCGATCCGGAAGGGCAACGACCAGGCCCGCAAGAACATCTTCCGCATCCCGCTCGACGGGGCGACGATCCCGCACGACGCGTTCGGGCATGTCGGCGCGGGCAAGGTGCTCTTGAAGCCGGCGAGCCCTGGAACGGGCGTCATCGCGGGCGGCGCGGTGCGCGCGGTCGTCGAGTCCGCGGGCATCCACGACGTTCTCTCGAAGTCGCTCGGCACGAGCAACCCGCACAACGTCGTTCACGCGACGGTCGCGGCGCTCAAGGCGCTGAAGAGCGTGGAGCAGGTCGCGGGCCGGCGCTCGATGCAGGCGGACGACGTGGGTTGGCAGCGCAAGGGTGGCAGCGCGACGGGCGGCGCGACGAACCGCCGCCGTGCGAGCCAGATTCCCCCGGCACGCAACCCGCGTGAGGGGGGTGAAGGAGGTACGCCGTGAAGAGCCATCTCCGCGTGCGGCAGACGGGCAGCGTGACGAACCAGACGGAGCACACGCGCAAGGTTTTGCGGGGCCTCGGCCTCCGCAAGCCGGGCAATGAGGTGCTCGTGGCGAACACGCCCTCGTTCCGTGGCATGGTCAAGAAGGTGATCCACCTCGTTTCGGTCGAGGAAGTCGACGGCAACGGCGCGCAGGCGTCGAAGTAAGGAAGCGTAGCAGCATGGACATCCTCTCGAAGCTTCAGGCGCCGGAAGGCGCCAACAAGAAGGAGACCCGCGTCGGCCGCGGCGTGGGCTCCGGCCTCGGCAAGACCGCGGGCCGTGGCCAGAAGGGCCAGAAGGCCCGGTCGACGGGCAACATCGGCAAGAAGCACTTCCAGGGCGGCCAGACCCCGATCCAGCGTCGCCTCCCGAAGCGCGGCTTCCGGAACCCGCTCGCGGCGATCGTCGCGAACGTGAACGTCGGCGACCTCGAGATCTTCGAGGCCGGCGCGGACGTGAACCAGGATGCGCTGGAGGGCAAGCGCCTGCTCCAGGGTCGTTACGACCTCATCAAGGTGCTCGGCGACGGCGAGCTCACGAAGAAGCTCACCGTGACGGCGCACCGGTTCTCGAAGAGCGCCATCGCCAAGATCGAGGCGGCGGGCGGCAAGGCGATCGTGCTTGCGCTCGGCAAGGCTTCGGCGCAAGCCTAACGTCCCTCCGGCTCGAGCCCCTCCAAGGCAGCACACCGACGTACCATGGCCACACTCGCGGGAATTGCGAACTTCCACAAGGTCCCGGAGCTCCGGCGCAGGGTGATCTTCACCCTCGTGATGCTGGCCGTGTACCGCATCGGGGTCTTCGTCACGGTCCCCGGCGTCGATCGCGCCGCCATGTCGAAGTACATGGCGAAGCAGTCGGGCGGGCTGCTGAATTTCTTCAACATGTTCTCCGGCGGCGCGCTGGAGAACTTCTCCCTCTTTGCGCTCGGGATCATGCCGTACATCTCGGCATCGATCATCATCCAGTTGATGGGCATGGTCTACAAGCCCATCGACGAGCTGCGCAAAGAGGGAGAGCAGGGGCGCCGCAAGATCGACCAGTACACGCGCTACGGCACGGTCGCGCTGTCGCTCTTCCAGGCGTACGGCAGCGCCAAGCTCGTCGAGGGCTGGTCGGCCTCGGACTCGGGCGCGGGCATCGTCACGCACCCGGGCCTTGGCTTCCAGCTCATGACGATGATCACGCTGACCACGGGGACGGCGTTCCTCATGTGGATCGGCGAGCAGATCACGGAGCGCGGGATCGGCAACGGCATCTCGCTCCTGATCTTCGCGGGTATCGTGACGGGCGTGCCGGGCTGGGTGGGTAGTTATCTCGCGACGAACGCGGGCAACATCCAGCCGCTCACGATCTCTGCGGTGGGTGCGTTCGTCGTGGCGGCGATCGCGGTGATCGCGTTCTTCGAGAACGGGCGCCGGCAGATCCCGATCGTGTACTCGCGCCGGCAGGTGGGGCGGCGCGTGTACGGCGCGCAGAACGCGCACCTGCCGCTCAAGGTGAACACGGCGGGTACGATCCCGCCGATCTTCGCCTCCTCGCTGCTCATGTTCCCCGCGACGCTGGCGAACATGAACGTGCCGGGCGCGGACAAGCTTCAGTCGATCATCAGCGGCGGCGGCTGGGTGTTCAACACCGGCTACGCGCTCTTGATCGTGTTCTTCTGCTACTTCTACACGAGCGTCACGTTCCAGCCGGTCGACGTGGCGGAGAACCTCAAGAAGCAGCAAGCGAACATCCCCGGGATCCGCCCTGGCAAGCAGACGGCGGACTACATCCAGGGCGTGATGAACCGCATCACGTTTGGCGGGGCGATGTACGTCGCAGCCGTGTGTGTCTTGCCGTCGGTGGTCGGCGACCTCCTGCGCGTGCAGATCACGTTTGGCGGGACGTCCTTGATGATCGTCGTGGGTGTTGCGCTGGATACGGTCAACCAGATCGAGGCGCAGCTCATCACGCGCAGCTACGAAGGGCTCACCGGCCCTGGGGCGAGCCGCATTCGTGCGCGGCGCCTCCCCGAGGGATGAGAAGGGGGATCTTCGGATGATCGCGATCTTGGTTGGTCCGCCCGGCTCGGGCAAAGGCACGCAGGCGAAGGTGCTCTGCGGCAAGTTTGGGATCCCGCAGATCTCGACGGGGGACATGCTTCGTGCGGCCAAGGCGGCCGGTACGCTCGATCCTCGTTACCGCGCGATCATGGACGCGGGTGGCCTCGTTCCGGACGAGGCGATGATCGAGCTCATCGACAAGCGCATCGACGACGCGGACTGCAAGAAGGGCTTCTTGCTCGACGGTTTTCCGCGGACGGTGCCCCAGGCTGAGGCGCTCGAGCGTCTGCTTGCGGGTCGGGGCTTCACGATCGATGCTGTTTTGCAGCTTGATGTGGCGCGATCGCTCCTGGAGGAGCGCTTGATCCACCGTCGGACCGACAAAAGGTCTGGACAGATCTACCATCTCGTCTATAATCCGCCGCCCCCGGATGCCGAGCTAGAGCATCGGGCGGACGATCGGCAGGAGGCCGTCGGAAAGCGTCTCGACGCGTACGAGGCGATGACGGCGGCGCTCCTGCCCTACTACGAAGCAAAAGGTCTCCTCCGGCGTGTCGATGGTGTCGGCAAACCCGAGGAGGTCACGGCGAGGGTGCTAGAGGCCCTTGGCCGAGTGCAGTCGGAAGAGTCATGAGGCGATCGAACCAAAGCTCGAAACCCGCGAAAGAACCGAAGGGCGACAAGCTCGAGTTCGATGGTGTCGTTCAGGAAGCTCTTCCGAACGCGATGTTTCGAGTGAAGGCCGACAATGGTCTCGGCGTGCTCGCGACCATCAGCGGCCGGATGCGTCAGTACTACATCAAGATTTTGCCCGGCGATCGCGTTACGGTTGAGGTTTCGCCCTACGACCCGACGCGTGGCCGGATCACGTATCGTCACAAGTAGACCAAGCAGCCCAAGTAGCGGAGCGAGGACAGGGAACGGAGCCGCGACATGAAGGTGCGACCGAGCGTCAAGAAAATCTGCGACAAGTGCAAGGTGGTACGCCGTCGCGGCGTCGTGCGCGTGATCTGCGAGAACCCTCGCCACAAGCAGCGTCAGGGCTGAGCTGGAGCAACCATGGCACGTATTGCTGGCGTCGATCTCCCGCGTCGTAAGCATCTCGCGTATGCGCTTCCGTACCTCTATGGTATCGGACGTGCGCTCGCGAAGCAGATCTGCGCGAAAGCCAAGATCCCCGAGAACAAGAGGGTGGAGGAGCTGAGCGACGCAGAGGTCAGGACGATTCGCGAGATCCTCGACGCCGAGTACAAGGTGGAGGGTGATCTCCGTCGTGAGGTTCAGCTCAACATCAAGCGGCTGATGGATCTCGGCTGCTACCGCGGTCTTCGGCATCGCCGTGGTCTGCCGGTGAATGGCCAGCGCACGCACACGAATGCGCGTACGCGCAAGGGCCCCCGCAAGGGCATGCTGCAGCGTCGCCCGGCGACGAAGGCGTGACGGGACGTTAGGAAGAGGACGCTATGGCGAGTCCGAAGACGGCGGCCACCAAGGCCAAGCAGAAGAAGAAGGTCAAGAAGAACATCGCGGCTGGGATTGCGCACATCCAGTCGACGTTCAACAACACGGTCGTGACGATCACGGACATCAACGGCAATGCCGTGGCGTGGTCGTCGGCCGGTGCGCGCGGGTTCAAGGGGTCGCGCAAGTCGACGCCCTTCGCTGCGCAGCTCGCTGCCGAAGAGGCGGCGCGGCGGGCGCAGGAGCACGGAATGCGGTCGGTGGCCGTATTCGTGAAGGGCCCTGGCGCCGGGCGCGAGAGCGCGCTCCGTGCGTTGCAGACGGCCGGCTTCAAGGTGACGTTGATCCGCGACGTCACGCCCATTCCGCACAATGGTTGCCGGCCGCCCAAGCGGCGCCGGGTCTGAGGCAGCGCGCGCGGGAGTCCGCTCGAGGTTACGAACATGGCTCGCTACGTTGGTCCTGTCTGCAAGCTCTGCCGCCGCGAAGGCATGAAGCTCTACCTCAAGGGTGAGCGCTGCTATTCGGAGAAATGCGCCTACACGCGGCGTCCTTACCCGCCCGGCCAGCATGGTCAGGGTCGTATCAAGCTCAGCGAGTACGCCGTCCGGCTCCGCGAGAAGCAAAAGGTGCGTCGCATCTATGGCGTTCTCGAGAGCCAGTTCCACGGCTACTTCCAGGAGGCGAGCCGCCGCAAGGGCCGCACGGGTGAAGAGATGCTGGCGCTCCTCGAGCGTCGCCTCGACAACGTCGTGCACCGGCTCGGTTATGCGGCGTCGCGCTCCGAGGCGCGTCAGCTCGTGCGCCACGGTCACGTGAAGGTGAACGGCAAGCGCCTCGACATCCCGAGCTTCGTGGTTCGGGTGGGCGATCGCGTGGACCTCACCGAGGGCGCGAAGAAGTTCAAGTTCGTGGCGGCCGCCGTGGCCGGCGCGGACAAGCGCCCGATCGCCTCGTGGCTCGATGCCGACCGTGGAGCGTTCTCGGGCTCGGTCAAGTCGACCCCGGTGCGCGAGGACCTCAACGAGCCGGAGATCCGCGAGCAGCTCGTCGTCGAGTATTACTCGCGCTGATTTCCGTTCGCAGGTCGGTGGTTTTGCGGTGAACGTTTCGGAAAGCTGATCGGGGGCGTGCGATGGAGCGCGGCCCCGATCGCTTTTTGATTGCAGGAAAAAAGCGCCAACTGGCGCGACGCGGGCAGGAGACGGCTTCCGCGCACCGAGTGCGGTGACGGCAGCGAGATCTCCGCGCGAACCCCTCGAAGAAAGAGGACGCTGATGACGATGCAAACCAGCGGAAGCATGACGATGATCGCGCGAAATTGGCGCGATCTGATCCGGCCGAAGGGCATCTCGATCGACACCGAGTCGTCGAACAACTTCTACGCGAAGTTCACCTGCGAGCCTCTTGAGCGCGGCTTCGGGATCACGATCGGCAACTCGCTCCGTCGCGTGCTCCTCTCGTCGCTGCAGGGCGCAGCGATCACCGCCGTCCGCATCGAGGGGGCGCTGCACGAGTTCACCACGGTGCCCGACGTCGTCGAGGACGTCAGCGACATCATCCTCAACCTCAAGGAGGTCGTCTTCAAGGCGGCCGCCGCGCGTACCTACACGGTCCGCGTCGACAAAGAGGGCCCGGGGCCGGTGTACGCGCGCGATATCCAGCTCGTCGACGGGCTCAGCGTGCTGAACCCCGACCACCTCATCGCGGTGCTCGACAAGAAGGGCCCGCTCGCGATGGAGCTGACGGTGAACGTCGGCCGTGGCTACGTGCCCGCGGAGCGCAACAAGACGCCGACGATGGCGATCGGAACGATCCCCATCGACGCGCTGTTCTCGCCCATCCGCAAGGTCAACTACACGATCCAGAACGCGCGCGTCGGTCAGGTGACCGATTACGACAAGCTGACGCTTGAGGTCTGGACGAACGGTTCGGTGCTGCCTCAGGACGCGGTCGCGTTCGCTGCGAAGATCCTGAAGGAGCAGCTCTCGATCTGGGTCAACTTCGAGGAGTCGGAGGAGACGAGCTACCAGACGGTGCCGGGCGACGAGGAGCCGCTGAACGAGAACCTCTTCCGTTCGGTCGAGGAGCTCGAGCTCAGCGTGCGCAGCGCCAACTGCCTCCAGAACGCGAACATCACCCTGATCGGCGAGCTCGTGCAGCGGACCGAGCAGGACATGCTCAAGACCAAGAACTTCGGTCGGAAGTCCCTGAAGGAGATCAAAGAGATCCTCGCGAACATGGGACTTTCGCTCGGTATGAAGATCGACAACTGGCCGCAGCTGCTCGAGCGCTGGAAGGCGCAGCAGGCGCAAGCCTAGAGGGTGCGATATGCGTCATAAGAAGGCGGGGAGGCAGTTTGGTCGGGACACGTCGAGCCGGCGCGCGATGCTGCGCAACTTGACGGCGAACCTGATCACCCACGAGCGCATCGAGACGACGGACGCGAAGGCCAAGGAGCTCCGTCGCGTCGCGGAGCGGCTCATCAGCAAGGCCATGCGCCTCGGCAAGGTCGCCTATACCGCGCAGAGCGAGCTGTCGGCGGCCGACAAGGCGCGCCGGCTCCACGCCGAGCGCCTCGTCGCGGCCTACGTGCCGCGCTTCGGCGTGAAAGCTGACGGCACCAAGGTCGACGTCGTCGAGAAGGTGATGCTCGACCTCTCGAAGCGCTTCGAGGGCCGGCCCGGTGGTTACACGCGCATCATCAAGCTCGGCAATCGCCGCGGCGACAATGCGCCGATGGTCTACATCGAGTTCATCGATGCTGCCGCGGTGAGCGACAAGCAGGCTCCCGAGGAGCCGGCTGCGGCGGTGACGGCCGAGCCCACGTCGGCCGCGTCGGCTTCGTCCGAGTCCGCCTCGACGGCGAGCTCCGGCGAGACCGCGTCGAACGAGTAAAGCGCTCCCACGAAAGCCCGTGGACGACGGATCGGGTGACCGATCGCCGCCGTTCGCGGGTTTGCAAGGGAAACACGAACACGGGTACCGAAAGGTGCCCGTGTTTTCGTTTGTCTGGAGCGCGTGCTCCGCGGCCCCCTCAATCCGCGCCGGCGACGGGCGCAGGCGCATCCGGCGCGGGCGGTCCGGGCGGTCCGGGCGGATTGCCTCCCGCCGGCGGCCCTTCCGCATCGCGACCCGCGTCGGGCTTGCGCCTCGCCAGAAAGATCATCGCGATCAGCGCGAAGAGCCCCACGCCGCCCGCCGCCACGTAGCGATGCAGCGAGCTCTTTTGTGGCTCGATGCGCTCCTGCTCCAGCAACGCGAGCGCCTGCTTTGCGCGCTCGTTGCTCGGGTCGAGCTCGATCGCCTTCGTCAGCGGAAACTTGTCCGGCGTGCCTCGCGCGATGAGCGTCACGCCTTCCAGGTACGCGATCTCCGCCTCGACCTTGCGCGCGCCCTCGCCCTTCGGGTCGAGCCGCAGCGCCTTGCGGAGCATCTCCAGCGCGGCCGCTGGTTCCTTCTCTTCGAGCGTCTTCGCGTGCGCCACGTACGCCGGCGCCATCTCCTTGCGACGCTCGAACACCGGCGAGCGCGCGAGCACCTTGTCGAACGCGCTCGTCGCCTCGACCCAGCGGCTCGCGGCCGCGTGCGCCGCGCCCTCGTCCATCAGCTTGTAGACCTCGGCGAGCCGCGCGCGGTCGTACATGCCGAAGAGCTCCCGCGCGATGCGGTCCCACGTGAACTCGCGGGGGGCCTTGTTGCCCGTCTGGTTCAGGTAGGCGTCGCGGAGCTGCCAGATGCCGGGCTCGCCGATCGCTGCGATGGCCTCGCGCGCGGCCTCGCGGAGCTGGATCCGGTCGCTGTTGCTGAACGAAAGGATCACGCGGACGGCGTCGACGTCGCGCGTGCGGCCGTAGGCACGCAGGATGTCGGCGAGGGCCTGCGGATCCGTCACGCCGACTGCCTCGCCGGGGATGGCGCGGCCGAGCAGATCGAGCTGCTTGCTCGCGAAACGCTGGACGATCTTTGCGTCGTGCTGACGGCCCTCGATGAGCGCGGGCACGGCGCGGTCGCGTAGCTTTGCGATCTGCCGCTGTAGATCGACGCGCAAGAACTCGCCGAAGTACGAGTACATCTGCAGAAGCTCGCGCGTCGCGGCCGTCGTGCCTGCGGCCGTCAGCATCCTCTCCATCGCGAGCAGGCGGACGAGATCCCGCCACGTATCGTTTTTCGGCTTGGGCGAGGCCAGGACAAACTCGAGCCAGTCGCCCTCGTCCTCCGCGTCCTTGTCCTTGTCGTCCTTGCTCTTCTTGGGCGCCTTCGTGTCCTTGCTGGCCTTCTCGTCCTTGCCAACCTTCTCGTCCTTGCCAGTGCCCGCTTTGTCCTTCTCCTTGCCCGCCTTCTCCGCCTTTTCCTTGTCGCGCAGCGACTTGCGCCCGGCTTTGCGCGCGTCGTCGAGCAGGCCTTGCGCCTCCTTGCGGTCGAGCCCGGCGCGCAGCTCCTGCACACGCGCGCGCACCGCGGGCACGACCGAGGGCGTCACCTCCGCGACGGCCGTACGTGCCGTCTCCTTCGCCCGCGCGTCGCCCGTCGTGAGCCGCTCGAGCACGCGGTCGAGCTCTTGCAGCGCGGCGGCGTCGGGCTCTTGCAGCACGATCGGCTGGAGCTTGGGCAGCTCTGGCAAAGAAGCGGGCGCGGCCGGCGCGGCGGCGGCCGACGACGAGGATTGCGTGATCTCGCCCGCGGCGTGCACGTGCAGCGGCACGAGCGCGAGCGTAGAGACCAGAACGAACGACGAAGCGAGCTTCGAGACGTGATTCACGGTGCCCCCGAGAACGACGGGCGAGCGCGCGCCCCTTCCAGGGCGGATCACTCGACGATGCGGAAGTCCGAAAAATCGCCTTGGAATCCGCGCCAACGAACATCGACGCGCTCGACGCGCGCCGCGCTGGGTCCCTTCTGGGCCCAGGCGATGAGCTCCTTCAGGCCGTCTTCTTCGCCCTCGGCGAAAATTTCGACGCCTCCGTCCGCGCGGTTTTTGACCCAGCCACAGAGGCCGAGGCGCTTGGCTTCGCGCTGCGTCGAGGCCCGGAAGTAGACGCCCTGGACGCGTCCTGTCACGTGCAGATGCACTTGTTTCAGCCCCATCGGACCGCTCGATTCCTAGCCGCACGCAAGGGCCGAGGCAACCTCGTCGGCCCGCGGCGCGGACACCTCGCTGGAACGATCCGCCCCTGAAGGAGCGAACCTGTGAGGCAACACGGCCGATTGACAGGGCAGCATCGCTTGATAGAGTCCCCGCCCGCCGAGCCACACGCCCGGCCGCGCCCCTTCGCTGGGGACGCCTCGTCACAGTCCGAAAACCCGCCCTTCCCAGGGGCGGGCATCCACGAGAGCCGGCCCAACGGCCGACTCGAAGCTCGACCTTCCTACAACCCTACCGACCTCGGGGAACGCGCCGTCGACCGGCCGACGCCCCGCCGTGGAGTTTTCGATCGATGCACCTGCGTGAACTGAAGCAGAAATCGATGGCCGATCTGGTGCAGATGGCCAAGGGCCTCAACATCGAAGGAGCCGCGGGCCTGCGCAAGCAGGAGCTCATCTTCGCGCTCCTCCAGGCCCTGGCCGCGCAAGACCAGCCTGTCTACGGCGAGGGCGTGCTCGAGTGCCTGCCCGACGGTTTCGGCTTCCTGCGGGCGCCCGACTACAACTACCTGCCGGGTCCGGACGACATCTACGTCTCCCCGTCGCAGATCCGGCGCTTCAACCTGCGCACGGGCGACGCGGTGAGCGGCCCCATCCGGCCCCCGAAGGAGCGCGAGGCGTACTTCGCCCTGCTCAAGGTCGACAAGATCAACGGCGTCTCGCCCGAGGTCGCGCGCGACAAGATCCTCTTCGACAACCTCACGCCGCTCTACCCGCAGCAGAAGTTCAACATCGAGAACGGCACGAAGGGCTTCTCGACGCGCATCATCGACATGCTCTGCCCGATCGGGAAGGGCCAGCGCTGTCTGATCGTCTCGCCGCCCCGCGCCGGCAAGACGGTGCTCCTCCAGAACATCGCCAACGCGATCAGCACGAACCATCCGGACACCACGCTCATCGTGCTGCTCATCGACGAGCGGCCCGAAGAGGTCACGGACATGCAGCGCAACATCAAGGGCGAGGTGATCAGCTCGACCTTCGATGAGCCGGCGACGCGCCACGTGCAGGTCGCGGAGATGGTCATCGAGAAGGCCAAGCGCCTCGTCGAGCAGAAGCACGACGTGGTCATCCTTCTCGACTCGATCACGCGCCTCGCCCGCGCTTACAACACCGTCGTCCCCCCGAGCGGCAAGATCCTCTCCGGCGGCGTCGACTCGAACGCCCTCCACAAGCCGAAGCGCTTCTTCGGCGCGGCCCGCTCCATCGAGGAGGGCGGCTCGCTCACGATCATCGCGACCGCGCTCGTCGACACGGGCTCGCGTATGGACGAGGTGATCTTCGAGGAGTTCAAGGGCACGGGCAACAGCGAGATCCACCTCGACCGCAAGCTCATGGAGAAGCGGATCTTCCCCTGCCTCGACATCAACAAGAGCGCGACGCGCAAGGAAGAGCTGCTCCTGCCCGAGTGGATCCTCCAGCGCGTGTGGCTGCTCCGCGGGCTCCTGCACCCGCTCAACGTCATCGACTCGATGGAATTCCTGCTCGACAAGGTGAGCCGCACCGAGACGAACCAGGAGTTCCTCGAATCGATGAATCAATAACCGCTTGGGGGCTCCGCTTCGCTGCGCGACGCTGTGCCCCCAAACCCCCGGGACCACGGGGGGCCTCCTCGTGCCCCCTCCCCTCCCCCATCCACCCTCCCCTTCCCTGCCCGTTACTCGGGCAAACCGCTCGATCCATCGCGAATTTACGGGAGCGCTGTAGTGGCGGCCGGAGGCGTGTTAGCGTCGTATGGTGACCGGTAAGGCGGACCGCCTGCGAGAGCTCACGGCCCGAGTCGAAGAACTTGAGGCCAGCCTCGAACGCTCAGAGAAGACCGTCCGCGCCCTGCGCGACGTGGGGCTCGCGCTCGGCTCCACGCTCGACCTCGACCAGCTCCTCGAGCTCATCCTCGGCAAGATCACGGAGCTGCTCGAAGCCGACCGGGCCACGCTCTACCTGCTCGACGAGCAGCGAAAGATGCTGCTCTCGCGGGTGATCCTCGGCGGCGAGGTGCGCTCGATCGAGCTGCCCGTGGGCGAAGGCATCGCCGGCCACGTCGCCAAGCACGGCAAAATCGCCCGCGTGAAGGACGCGTACAGGGACAAACGCTTCCAGCGCACGTGGGACGAGCTCACGGGCTACCGGACGCGCTCGATCCTCGCCGCGCCCATGCGCAACCACGTCGGCCGCACGATCGGCGTCGTGCAGGTCTTGAACAAGCACGGCGGCAAAGGCGAGTTCTCCCAGCACGACGAGGAGCTGCTCTCGGCGCTCGCCACGCAGGCGGCCATCTCCATCGACAACTCGCGCCTGTTCCTCTCGGTCATCCAGAAGAACATGCAGCTCGTCGAGACGAAGGAGCAGCTCGAGCACCGCGTCGCCGACCTGAAGCTGCTCTTCGAACTCGAAACGGCGATGAGCGGGGCCTCCTCGCTCGAAGAGCTGAGCCGCGCCGTCATCGCCGAGGCCTCGAAGGCGTGCGAGGCGCGCGCCGGCGGCCTGCTCGTCGACGAGGGCGAGGCCGGCGTGTTCCTGTACTTCGTCGACGCGTCGGCGCCCGGCGTCTCGGTGCGCGACGTCGACGTCAAGCGCCTGCCCGTCAAGCGCGGCGAGGGCCTGCTCGGCTGGGCCATGACGCACAACGAGTCGGTCCACCTCGGCCCAAAGGATCCTCCCATCGGTCCGATCGCTGAGGCCGCGCTCGCGCACATGCATCCCTCGCTCGATCTGGACATCGAGAGCGCGATCGTCGTGCCGCTCGAAGGCGAAGAGGACACCTCGCTCGGCGCGCTCGGCCTCTACAACGCGAAGAACGCGCTCGGCTTCACGCAGGACGATCGCTCGCTCCTCCGGCTCGTGTCGGCGAACGCGTCGACCGCGGTGCGCCTCTTCCGCTCGCGCACCGAGCGCGAGAAGAGCGAACGGCTCACGGCGATCGGGCGGCTGCTCTCCGGCGTCATGCACGACATGCGCACGCCGCTCACGGTGATCAGCGGCTACGTGCAGCTCATGGCGACCGCGAGCGAGCCCTCGGTGCGCGGCGAGCACGCGCGGCTCATCCTCAAGCAGTTCGACGCCATCAGCGCGATGCAGCGCGAGCTGCTCGAGTTCGCGCGCGGCGAGCGCAGCATCCTCGTGCGCAAGGTCTACCTGACGAAGTTCTTCGGCGACCTGGAGAAGCAGCTCCAGCTCGACCTCGCGGGCAACCGCGTCACGCTCGTGATGGAGCTCGACGACCGCGGCACCGCGCGCTTCGACGAGACGAAGATGACGCGCGTCGTGCACAACCTCGTGCGCAACGCGGTCGAAGCGATGGAGCCACACGGCGGCGGCAAGGTCGTGCTGCGCGCGCTACGGCAAGGCGCGGACTTCGTGCTGAGCGTGTCGGACACGGGGCGCGGCATCCCGCCCGAGATCCGCGAGCGGCTGTTCCACTCGTTCGTGACGAGCGGCAAACGCGGCGGCACGGGCCTCGGCCTCGCCATCGTGAAGAAGATCGTCGACGAGCACGGGGGCGCGATCGAGGTCGAGTCGTCCGAGCGCGGAACGACCTTCACGATCCGGATCCCGCAAGAGACGCCGATGATGGCGACGATCGCGCCGCCGGCCCCGGCCGCGCCGCCGCAAGCTCCGCCGCCGGCGTCCGGCGCGCGTGGTGACGAGGCGACGGGACTGCCGCTCGTGCATCCGCCGAACGCCACGCCGGCCTCCGCCGCGTCGACGGCGCGCTCGCCGCAAGCGCCGGCCGCCGACGAGACCGACGCGAGCCGATCGACCAAGACGTCACGAGCGAGCCAGCCCGGCGACGACGCGCCGCCGAGCCGACGCAGCGGCCGCACGAGCAACCCCGGTCAGCCGGCGGGACGAACCGGATAGAGCCGTAGGATCCGCGGATCCCTTGCGCTCATCGTCCCGGGGGAAGACACTCCGGACGTGCTCCGTCTGCCCATCGTCGCCACGCACAAACGCGCACTGGAGACGTGCGTGTACTGCCCGAAGCTCTGCCGCGCCGCGTGCCCCGTCTCGAACGCGGAGGCGAGCGAGACGGTGACGCCCTGGGGCAAGATGAGCCTCACGTACTTCGCGGGCCGCGGCGACGTGCCGGTCGAGGCAGAGCACACCGCGCCGGCGTGGGCCTGCACGGGCTGCCACGCGTGCCGCGAGAAGTGCGACCACCGGAACGAGCCCGCGACGGTGCTCGTCGAGTCACGCGCGGACTTCTTTGCGCGCGGGGCCGCGCCGAAAGGCGCCGTCGACGTCGTCACGCGGACACAAGAACGCGCGAGCGAGACGGCCGCGGCGCTCGATGCGATCGAAGCCGAAGCGCTTCCGCGCGGGCCTGTCGCGGCCGGCGTGCTCGTCGGCTGCTCGTACGCGCGCAAAAACCCTTCCGTGGCGAAGGACGCGCTCATGGCCGCGGCGAAGCTCGTCGGCGGCCCGGTGCGCGCGATTCGAAGCTGCTGCGGCCTCCCCTCGCTCCACGCGGGCGACCGGGAAGGCTTCCGTGTGGCGGCCGAGCGCCTCGCCGCCGAGGTCTCCGAGGTCCCGCGCCTCGTCGTCGTGGACCCGGGCTGCGCGCGCGCCACGCGGGTCGAGCACGCGCGCGTGGGCGTCACCCTGCCCCGCGAGCCCGAGCTCTTGCTCGACCTCGCGCACGCCGCGCAGGACCGCCTCCGCGTACTCCCCGAGCTCGAAGGCACGACCGTGCGGTGGCATTCGCCGTGTCAGCTCGGGCGTGGGCTCGGCCGGTACGACGAGCCGCGCGCCCTGCTCGCGAAGATGAGCGGCAAGGAGCCCGCGACGTTCCAGCGCGACCGCGAGCACGGCGAGTGCAGCGGCGCGGGCGGGCTCTTGCCCGTAACACGACCGCGCACGAGCGAGGCCATCGCGGACGCGCGCATCGCGGAGCACAAGGCGCGCGGCGGCGGCCTTCTCGTGACCGCGTGCGCGTCGAGCCTGCGGCGCTTCCGGAGCCGCGGCGAAGAGGCCGAGGACCTCGTCAGCCTGCTCGCCCGGGCGCTCGCACCCTGACTCCCGCGCGCGCATGACGACCCCGAAAGTTCCTCGCCGCAGGCGGACCGTCTCGAGCAGGCTCCTCGCGAGCTACGTCCTCGTGCTCGCCGCCTTCGCGCTCACCGTGACCTGGAGCTTCCGCGCGCTCCGCGACACGTCCCAAGGCGCGGAGCTCTTGCGCAGCGGCTACGCGCCGCTCCTGCTCCGCGTGGGCGAGGCGCTCGCCGCGCAGAACGTCTTCAACGCGCAGCTCAACCACATCACCGCGGCGAAAAACCCCGGCGACGTGCGCGAGTGGATCGAGACCGCGCGCCGCACGCGCCCGCTCACGTTCGCGCACGTGCGCGAGGCCGCGGAGAAAGGGCTCGTCGACGAAGACCCCTCCGTCGCGAAGTTCCAGGAGGAGATCGTCCGCGAGGCCGCGGCCATCGAAAAGCTCCTCGGCGCGGACCCCGAGCGCTTCGGGCAGCTCTTCCAGGCGCTCGCGGTGAGCGACCGCGAGGCCGCGGAGCGGGCACGGGACGAGCTGCTCAAGCGCGAGGCCGAGGGCGCGCAGCGCCTCCGCGCCATCAAGCTGCGCGTCGAGGAGCGGATGGAGAGCCTCACGGCCGAGGCGAAGCGACGCGAGGCCCGCTCGATCCAGCTCCTCGTCGGCCTCTTCGTGCTCACGCTCCTCGTCGGCGTGGTCATCTCGCTCTACGCGCGCCGCGTCCTCGCGCCGCTCACGGCCGTCACCGAGCGCGCGAAGGCCGTCGCGCGCGGTGACCTCACGCCGCGCGAGGTCATGGCCACGAACGACGAGATCGGCGAGCTCGCGACGACGTTCGAGGGCATGGTCGCCGCCATCCAGCGCGCCCGCAGCGAGCTCGTGAACGCCGAGCGCCTCGCCGCCATCGGCAAGATGGCCGCGCACGTCACGCACGAGATTCGCAACCCGCTCTCGTCGATCGGGCTGAACCTCGAGCTGCTCGAAGAGGAGGTCGCCTCGTCGGACAACAAGGAGGCCTCGCAGCTCGTCGTCGCCATCAAGGCCGAGGTCGAGCGGCTCTCGCGTATCGCCGAGCAGTACCTCAGCATCTCGCGCAGGCCTCGCCCGCGGCTCGAACGCGAGCGCGTCGAGGACCTCGCGCGCGAGCTCGTCGCCTTCGTGCGGCCCGAGCTCGACCGCGGCGGCGTGGCGAGCCGCGTCGACGCCGACGACGATCTGCCTGACGCGCGCCTCGACGAATCGCAGTTCCGTCAGGCGCTTTTGAACCTCGTGCGCAACGCGCGCGAGGCCATGGCGAAAGGCGGCGAGCTCGTCGTCTCGATCCACAAGACCGAGGACGGCGGCATCGACCTCGCGGTCGACGACACGGGCTCGGGCGTGCCCGAGGAGCTACGCGCGTCGATCTTCGATCCCTTCTTCACCACGAAGCAACGCGGCACGGGCCTCGGCCTCGCGGTCACGCGTGACATCGTCGAGGCGCACGGCGGCACGATCCGTTGCCTCGGCCGCGAGGCCGGCGGCACGCGGTTTCTGATTCACCTACCCGCCGCGGGCGTATCGACGCCGGATCAGACCGAAGCGCTGTCGTACTCGTCGGAGAACAACCGGTAGGAATCGGCGTTCGTCACGGCCTTCGCCGGGGCCTCGACCGCGACCGCGAGGCACTTGCGCGGGCCGTAGAGGACCTGGCCGCTCGCGTTTTTCTCGTCGTTCGTGGCGCACACCGCGTGCGACAGCTCGTGGACGATCACGCCGGCCCCGCTCATCTTCGTCACGTCGGTCGGGTGGGAGACGTCCTGGCAACTCGTGAAGAACGCTCCACCGAGGAGGATGTGCGTGCGGTCGCGCTCGGCCCCGCCGTTCGGCCAACCGGGGATGAAACAGCCGTAGTTGTTCGGGTCCTCGCGCAGCTTGACGTGGATGTTGTGGTAGTTGGAGCCCGGCTGATCATCCAGCTTGTTGCTGACGCCCGCGCCTCGGTAATACAGCTTGAGCGGGCGCGTCGTGACATCGCGGAACATCATCTCGACGTTCCTTCGTACCGCGTCGTAGCGCGTCGCTTCCATCGGGCCAAACCACTTCTCGAAGCGCGCTCGCTCCTTGGCGTCGGCCTTCGCCGCGTTGATGCCCTGGTACATGTCGCCGAGGATCCGCTTGGCCTTCGTGACGGCTGCTTCCGCGCGCCGCGCTGCGTCCGCGGGGCCGTAGTTGAACGACTCGGCGATCTGCACCGTGCCTGCGGGCGGCGTGGCGGCGACGGCCTGGGCCAATCCGACGACGAGGCCTCGGAGCTGCACTTCCGTCAGCGAGTCGGCGATCTGCTTGCACGTCGCCATCTGCACGTCCGTCTTCTTCCCGACGACGCGCTCCGCGAGCAGGTAGATCCGCTCGACGTGCCGGCGCTGCGCACCACCGAAGTGAAGTCCTCCGATCGACAACGCCTTGCTGAGGCTCGCGCGCGCGGGTCCGGCTGCGAACTGCGTCATCAGCGCGTTCTGGATCGCATCCTTCAGCCCACGCCCCTCCGCAGGAAAGAGCACCATGATCTGCTTCATGGTCTCGTTGATGCGAACGTCGTCGTCTTTGGACATGACAAGCCCTCCTGGAAGGCTTGTCAGATTACCTGATCCTCAAGGCAACGCGCCGCTGCCCCACGGAACGAGCACCAGAAATACGAACGCGACGAGCACGAGCATCAGGATGCTCGTCACGAGGTACGTCGAGCGCGGCGAGCGCGACGTGCTCCATCCATCGCCGTAGAATTTTCCTCGCGAGCGCGTGCGCAGCTTCTTCTGCACGCCTCCGAGCAGGCTCGGTGCCACCGAGCCCGGCGGCGGACGCAGCGCGCGGCGCAAGAGTTCGCGCACCTCGACCTCGTCGAGCGGCGCTTCGTCCTCGTCCTCGTCGTGCTTCTTCGCGCCGCGCGTCTCGTCCTTCGCCTCGGCCTTCTCTTCGGCTTCGAGCCAGCGCTCTGCTTCGGCCGCGAGGCGCTCGGCCTCCTCGTCGCTGACGTCGCCCTCCGCGCCGAGCTGATCCTCATCCCGATCGTCGGCCGGCGCGTCCGCCTCTGGCTTTCGCTTCGCGTCGCCGCTCATGCCTTCTTCTCGCTCCTCAGCTTGTCGCCGAGCGCCTTTTCGACCAGGGCGCGAAGCTGCGCGCGGGCGCGGAAAATGCGGCTCTTCACCGTGCCTTCCGGCAAGCCCGTCACCTCCGCGATCTCGTCGTAGGACATGTCCTCCACGTCGCGCAGGATCAACACCTCACGGAAGTCCGCGTCGACTTGCTCGATCGCGCGCTTCACGATGCGCTCGAGCTGCATCCCCTCCAGAATCTCGTCCGGGCGGTTGATCGCCCCGCTCACCGTGACGCCCTTGCCCGCGTCGCCGTCCACGCGATCGGCGATCTCGTGGACGTCCTCTTGCTCGCCCACCTTGCGCCGCGAGAGGTACTTCGCCTTGTTCTTGCAGAGGTTCACGGCGATCCGGAAGATCCACGTGGAGAGCTTCGACTCTCCGCGGAACTGATCGATCGCCTTGAAGACCTGGACGAAGACCTCTTGCGCGAGGTCCTCGGCCTCCTCGCGTCGCCCGATCATCCGGAACACGAGCGCGAACACGCGCCGCTCGTACGCGACGACGAGCTCGTTGAAGGCTGCCTCGTCCCGCGCCACGAGACGCGCGACGAACCTGGCCTCCTCGGTCTCGTCGTCGCTCGTCACGCCCGGCTGCTCCCTCGGCAGCTACCGTAAACGCCCTCGCACGCGCAGCGCTAGAGTCTGTCTCGCGTGCCCGTCGTCTTCGCGGTCCGGACGGGCCCGGCGGCCCGCCTGCGTGCCCCCCGCGGACCTGGTTCCGGCGCATGGATTCGAACCATGATTAGGGGATTCAAAGTCCCCCGTCCTGCCCTTAGACGACGCCGGAGTGAGCCCCGGGCGTGCCCGGAGCGTCAGAGGGGCGGGACGATAGCGCGACTCTTTGCGCTTCGCACGCGCCGCGAAGGTGGTCGCTACGGTCTCCGGGAGGGTTGCTCCCGTCTCCAGGGAGGGTCGTTCCCCCCTCCGGGGAGGGTCGTTACCCTCTCCAAGGAGGGTCGCGAGGGTCCCGAGCGAGGGTCGCTACCGTCGCGCGCCCCGTCGTGACCGTTTCTGACCAGGGTCGGTATGGTGGCGCGCCGAGGGTGGAGGGGGCGCCACGGGGGTCGCCTCCGTCTGCCGCACGGTCGCGGCCGTCCTCTGCCCCACCTTCGACACGAGCTCGGAGGCTCCGGCCACGAGCGCGGGAGGGTCCGTACCCGGGGCTTGCCCGGACAGGACCACGGGCGCGATCCCTCGATGCACGAGCGCGATACCCACGGCCGTCACCGCCACGACACACCCGAGCAGGAAGGAGAACCCTCCTTGCCCTGCCAGAGACCGTCGGGACCCACCTTTGCGACCGAAGGGCCATGCCCGGACAGGGAGCGAAATGGGCTCCGAGCGGGTCTCGTCCCCCTCCAAAGACCGTACATGCGGCGGATCCCCCGTCTGCGCGATGGCCCCGCTGAAGGTCAAAGGCGTCTTCGCGTCGCCACGCGCCGGCGTGAGCGCGACGTCCGGCAGAGGCGCGGGCGTCACGAGGAGCGGGTCGAACGAGACCGAATCGGCGAGCGCATACGCGAGCTCGGGGATCTGCTCGATGCGGGTCCAGCCCTCCATTCCGTCGCGCCAGACCGAGGTGTCGGCCTCGATCTCGCCCCTGGCGAGGGCCATCCAGAGCTCGAACGTGGTCATGGCCCGCAGGCCGGCGCCGTGCTCGACGCACCACTCGGGCATGGGCCGGCCGTTCTCGGTGCTCTCCTCATCGAGGTCGAGCCGCGCGAGCCTGCGGCGCTTCTTGTGGTTGGCGAACCAGGACTTGGGATTCGCGCGCTCGTAGGGGATCGTCGGGTGGCTCTCGCGCGCAAACGGGGCCGGCTGCGTCTCGACCTCGTTCGCCGCGGGGGGCGGGAGCATGGACGAGCGCGGCTGGAAGACGGACGGGATGGTGTCTTCCGGGCTCCTGCTTTTGATGGACGACGACGCACACGACGCCTGCATGAGACGCCCCTTCCCGACAAACGCAGGCATCCGCAGGCCCCGCGGGTTGGGGCGACAGGCAGACGCTCGGCGTGACTAGGGCGCTCGTACAGGGTTCGTGGGAGGTCGGCCAAGTTTTGCGCCGGGCTCCCGAGCGAACCTTTCCATCCTCATGCGGGGCGGGTACACGGTGAGGGTGACCACGAAGCACGTGGGACGGGGCCCGGGGGGCCGAACCGCGCACCCGAACGAACGCCGCGGGGCCTTTGCAGCAGAACGTTTCCCACGCTGCCGGTGTCAGACCGGAATACCCGTTTTGACCTCTACCTGGTTCGCGATAGGCTCATAGATATCTACGGTTTGCGCGCGGGTGCGAATACTCACCACGAGTGCATACCGTGCTGCCTGCGACCAGCGCTCCAGATGAGGGCGTTCTCGCCACCATCCGGTGACCGGATACACCGCCAGAATGTCGCGACGTGCAAGATCTGCGGCCGTACCGAGCCAGTAATCTTGGTGAAGCGACCCTTTGTTACGCAAGTCCGTCCCAAGAAACCAGCCGCGATCACTCGTGCTGATCTTCCCGTCCTCTTCTGCGCGTGCCGCTTTGTTCACACGCTTGCGGAATTCATCCTTGGATTCGGTCGGTTTGCTGACAGCGAAGCGGAGCCCGTGCGAAGCATATCGATGGCGACGCACCCAACCACGGCGCGCTGGGTTCGGTTCAATGAAATAGGATAGGGTTATACAGAGCTGGATTCTTTCTTCGCCAAGGTCTGCGAGGGCCTCCTTTGGCCAGGGGAGCGTGTGGAGGTGCATCTCCTTGGTTGAATCGCGCTCAAACGGCTGGAGCTGATCCTGAATCACAAGCGTGGCCGCGTTCTTCGCGCTCCAGAGCGCACGCTCACGATTGGGAACTCCGAAGCCATAACATCGAAGAAGGTGCTCGAACTCATGGCCCTTTTTCTTCTTGGCTTCGCGCAGCTCCTTCTTCATCGCTTCTGTCCACTGCGCCGAGTGGACAAGCAGCGCCCGGATCGTCTCAGGCCAGAACGACGGATACTCCGCCCAGATTGCTGCCGCGAGGCGTGCAGCACCGGCGGTGGCGGCGCTCGTGCCATCCGTGGTGGCGAGTAGCTTCTCCTGTGGCCTGGAGTGCGTTGTAAGTAACGCGAGCGAATCGACCTGATAAGCCTCTTTCCGATTGGGGCTCAACGCCATGTTGCCCCCTTCCATCACGATGTCCGGCTTTCGTGGCCACTGTCCTTTCCAGATGCACGAGGTCGTGCTGCTCGGGGATAAATCCCCGGGAGCAGCAACGGGTGTCCATCCCGCGAGCGAAGGGTCATCGATCTGAAAGCGCTCGGTGTACGCACCCACGGTGATGGCATTCCACGATTGTCCGGGGTCGTGGATCCCTTCGGTCTCGTTGCCACTGCGGAACGAAAGACCGATGTTGTTCCCTGTCCGGTTGCCGGCACAGATCAGAAAAAGCCGACGCGGTTCGTCGTCGGCTCCTGAGCTGAGTTTATCAATCTCCGCCGACCAAGACGATGGCTGCCCGCGATCACGGAACTCGGTCGTCGCAACCGCCATCGAGAACGCCCGGTTCCGGGTGGGAGCAGCGACCTCCACGCGGGCGACGCTCTCAGCCGTAACGACCCCATAGAGATCCGGATCGTTTCGCCCTAGGGGCGGAAGGATTTTCACGGACTCGAGCTGATGCGTCAGGCGGACTGGAGTGGACGATGGCAGGATCTGGGCGAGATCGCCATAGAGTGCGATTCCAGCCATCTCCGTGCCGTGTCCGTGATGATCTGAAAGCCCCCACTCACGGTTGTACGCATGAAGGTTCCCTTCTGCCAGCGCGAGGGCGAGAAGGGGGTGCCCACGATTGACGCCCGTATCCAAGATGCAGACAGCAGGGCCATCCGGCGGGGGAGGCGTGATTCGGCGCGAGAGATCTTTCACCCAGGCTGCCTGCTCGGGTGCAGGCATTTCAGCGAATGATGCAGGGACCTCTTTGGCGAGCCTCAGTTCAGCAATGACGTCGAGGATCTCGACCGAACCTGCCATCTGTTCCCGGGTTCCCCACGCGAGCACGACGATCCGTTCTGGAAAACGCAGGTGTCGCTCTCCGACTCGAATGTTCGACATGCCGGCGAACCCATTGAATCGCTCCAGGGTGGTGCCGCTGCGATCATCACGGAGCCAGACTTCCCACCAGATCGCCGTCTTTGTCGGTGGAAAAAGCGCGGGGTCGTCGGTCCAGAAGCCCTCGAGTACGGCGAGTCGGATCTCGTGGATACTCTCGACCAAGGGCTGATGTTTGGGCTTTCCGCTTTTGCTATCCTCGGACGTGTATTCCTCGACCCTCTTCGTAAACTGCGCAAATTGGCCTTCCGGCACATAGACTGCCGCATAGGTGACGGGACCGACGTCGCGTTTTGCTACCAGCTCGATGCCGGCGCTCGGGAGGTCGAGCCGATCGAGGGCGAGTTCAAACCCAGGGGCACTGGCAAACTCGAGATAGAGACCCCGGCGCGCCTCGAACGCGAGGACATCACGATCGGCGTCGCGTGACTGAAGCTCCTGACGTGCGCGCTCGAGTTGCTCGAGCAACTGCTCACCGTGTCGCGCTCGTTCAACAGGCGGGAGACGTGGTTTGCCTCCGCCCATCACGGGCGAGGCATAGGGCTCAGCCACAGATGTGTTCGGCACGAGCAGATGTCGCAGCTTCTTTCGCGGCTGGGCCATCCTCCTCGATCCCCCCTTCGCTTCACCGCCGACTCGCGTGCCGCGCTGCAAGAGCGTCCAACACAGCTTGCGTCGTGACCTCAGAGCGATCGCAAAGGACCGCATCCTTGGCCGCATCCTCGCACGTCCTGACGATCTCCGCGTAGCTCGAGCCGCGCGCGGCGTTCACCACCTGCCTCCAGTCCACGAGGTTGGTATCAAACAGCGCGAGCCGCGAGCGAAGCATCCGCTCTGCAAGGGCATCGTCCGGGAGGCTGTACTCGAGCACATCGTCGAAGCGTCGAAAGAGCGCCCGATCGAGGAGCTCGGGGTGGTTCGTCGCGGCGATGATGAGGCTCTCGGACTCGTCTTGCTCGAGGAACTGGAGGAACGAGTTGAGCACACGACGTATCTCGCCGACGTCGTTCGGCGAGGTCCGATGGCTCCCGAGCGCGTCGAACTCATCGAAGAGGTAAACGCCGCGCGTGCGCTG
Source organism: Polyangium sorediatum (assembly GCF_029946465.1). Taxonomy (NCBI): domain Bacteria; kingdom Pseudomonadati; phylum Myxococcota; order Polyangiales; family Polyangiaceae; genus Polyangium; species Polyangium sorediatum. The sequence continues at coordinate 25,193 of NZ_JARZHI010000073.1, read as the reverse complement.
GAGAGCGTCGAAGACGAGGCGCAGCTTCGCCGCTGTCTCGCCCATGTACTTCGTGATGACACCGTCGAGCAGGATGGCGAAAAGCGGCTGCGAAAGCTCCCCCGCGAGCGCGCGGGCCGTGAGGGTTTTCCCTGTTCCAGGCGGCCCGACGAGGAGGATCTTTCGCCGCGGCGAGAGCCCGTGCGCGAGCAGCTTCTCGCATTGTCGCTGCTCGAGAAGGATGCGGTCGAGCCGCGTGCGGAGACTCGGCTCGAGCACCATGTCCGACAAACGCGTCTTCGGGTAGCTGACTCCAAGCAGCCCGGCGAGCTCGCCGCGTGGCTGCACGACCGGTACGGGCGCCCGCGCGCCTCGTGAGGACGGACCTTTCGCCTTCGCGGCGTCGATCAGCTCGCGCAGTTCCTGAGCGAGTTTGCCATGTCCCTGCCGAGCAGCGTGCGCAGCGACCTGCATCGCCACCGCATAGAAGCGATCTTCGTCGCCCTCGCTGTAGCTCTTCAGCAGGGCCTTGAGCTGCTCCGCGGTCGCCATGGTTCCTGTTCGCCTTCTTTAGTCTACACGGATGAGCATGGGGCAAGACAGCCGAACAGGAACCACCGGTCTTCCGCGGTGTACTGCCTCTCCCGAAACAAGTCCGCGTTTGTGCGTCGCGTAATGCTCGCCCTTACTGCGAGCGCCGCCCCGCCCCGCGCCTCTTCCTTTGCCTACCAACGATTCAGCCGCGCGCGACGTGTGTACAACCCGTCGCGCGCCGCGCCTCCTCGAACGAGCTCGATGCTCAGACCCCCTTGATGACCTCGCACCCCATGAACGGCCGCAGCACCTCGGGCACGACCACGCTGCCGTCGGCCTGCTGGTACTGCTCCAGGATCGCGATCACCGTCCGACCGACCGCGAGCGCAGAGCCGTTCTGCGTGTGCAGGAGCCGCGGCTTCGCCTTGGGCTCGGGCCGGTAGCGGATCGCCGCGCGCCGCGCCTGGTAGTCGCCGAAGTTCGAGCAGCTCGAAATCTCGCGATAGAGGCCCTGCCCGGGAAGCCACACTTCGAGGTCGTACGTCTTCTGCGAAGAGCCGCCCATGTCGCCCGCGCAGAGCAGCGACACGCGGTAATGGAGCTTCAGCCGCTTGAGGACCTCCTCCGCGTGCCGCGTGAGCGTCTCGTGGTTCTCGGGCGAGGTCTCGGGCGTCGAGAAACGAACGAGCTCGACCTTGTCGAACTGGTGCTGCCGGATGAGCCCACGCACGTCCTTGCCGTGGCTGCCCGCCTCGGCGCGGAAGCAGGGCGTGTACGCGGTGTAGGCGAGCGGCAGCTTGTCCGCTTCGAGGATCTCGTCGGCGTGGAGGTTCGTGACGGGCACCTCCGCCGTCGGGATCAGATACAGGTCGTACGCGCGCTCGGGGTCGCTCTTGTGCGTCTTGAAGAGGTCGTCGGCGAACTTGGGGAGCTGCCCCGTGCCGAAGAGCGCCGAGTCCTTCACCAGAAAGGGCGGGAGAACCTCGGTATACCCCTGCTCGCGCGTGTGCAGGTCGAGCATGAAGTTGATGAGCGCGCGTTCGAGCCGCGCCGCCGCGCCCCAGAGCACGGTGAAACGCGAGCCCGAGAGCTTGGCGCCGCGCGCGAAGTCGAGGACGCCGAGGCCCTCGCCGATGTCCCAGTGCGACTTGGGCGTGAACGTGTACGACGGCTTGTCGCCCCAGGTCCGGACGACGACGTTGTCGTTCTCGTCCTTGCCGTCGGGGACCGACGCGTCGGGCAGGTTCGGGACGAGGGCGAGCTGCTCCTGGATCTTCGCCTCGACGTCCTTCAGCGCCTGCTCCGCGTCCTTGATCTCCGTGGACAGGCGCTTCAGGGCCTCGCGTTGCTCGGCGAACTCGGCGGACTTCTTGTCCGCCTTGGCCATCTGCTCGTTGGCCTGGTTGCGCGCGGCAGCCTTGGACTCGGAGAGCGCGATGAGCTCGCGCCGCTTCTGGCCGAGCTCGGCGATGGGGGCGAGGGCGGCCGCAGCCGCGGGCGAGCGCCGCGCCAAGGCGGCGCGGACGTCGTCCATGTGATCGACGACGTGGCGGAGGTCCAGCATGGGGCCGGGTTTAGCCGAGACCTCCGCCGCTGTCAGCTACTCGCTCGCTAGTTGTACGTCACTTTCGAGAAGGTCAGGCCTTCGCCCGACCGTCCAATCGCGATGGTATCGCCCGGCTTGAACTCGCCGCCGAGCAGCCGCTTGGCCAGCTCGTCCTCGATGTAGCGCTGGATGGCCCGCTTCAGCGGCCGCGCGCCGTACTGCGGATCCCAGCCGTGCTCGATGAGGAAGGCCTTCGCCGCGGGCGCCACCGTCATCGTGATCCCGCGCCGCGCGAGGCGCTTCTCGAACTGCGCGAGCTGGATGTCGACGATCTTCTCCATCTCCCCGTGCTCGAGCCTCCGGAACACGATGATGTCGTCGAGCCGGTTCAAGAACTCCGGCCGGAAGTGCTTGCGCACCTCTTCGAGCACCACGCGCCGCACGAGCTCGGCCTTGTCCCGCGGGTCGAGCCCCTCGCGCTCCTCGATGGCCATCGCCGCGGGCGTGCCGATGTTCGAGGTCAGGATGAGGATCGTGTTCTTGAAGTCGACCGTATGCCCCTGACCGTCGGTCAATCGGCCGTCGTCGAGCACCTGCAAGAGCACGTTCCACACGTCCGGGTGCGCCTTCTCGATCTCGTCGAAGAGCACCACCGTGTACGGCCTGCGCCGCACGGGCTCCGTGAGCTGACCGCCCTCCTCGTAACCGACGTATCCGGGCGGCGCGCCGATGAGCCGCGCGACCGTGTGCCGCTCGCCGTACTCGCTCATGTCGATGCGCACCATCGCCTTCTCGTCGTCGAAGAGGAACTCGGCGAGCGCACGCGCGAGCTCCGTTTTGCCGACGCCCGTCGGCCCGAGGAACATGAACGAGCCGATGGGCCGCTTCTCCTCGCCGAGCCCCGCGCGCGAGCGGCGGATGGCGTTCGCCACCGACACGAGCGCGTGGTCCTGCCCGACGACGCGCCTGCGCAGCTCGTCTTCGAGGCGGAGGAGCTTCTGCATCTCGCTCTCGAGCATCTTCGAGACCGGAATGCCGGTCCATTTCGACACGATGGCCGCGATGTCCTCGTCGGTGACCTCCTCCTTGAGGTAACTGCCCTTCTCCTGGAGCTTGGAGAGCGATTCGCGCAGCCCTTCGAGCTTCTTCTCGACCTCGGGGATCTTGCCGTAATGGATCTCGGCCGCCTTGCCGAGGTCGCCGCGGCGCTTCTCGCGCTCCTCGTCGAGGCGGAGCTGCTCGATCGTCTCCTTCGTCTTCTTGATGTCGGTGAGCAGCTCCTTCTCGCGCATCCATTGCGCCCGCATCGCGTCGCGTTTGGACTGAAGCTCGGCGATCTCGCGCTTGAGGTCCTCGAGCCGCGCCTTGCTCGCCTTGTCCGGCTCGCGCTGCAGCGCTTGCTCCTCCATGCCGAGCTTGACGAGCTGCCGCTCGACGTTGTCGATGGGCGTCGGCAGGCTCTCGATTTCCATGCGGATGCGGCTCGCGGCCTCGTCGACGAGGTCGATCGCCTTGTCCGGCAGGAATCGCTCGGTGATGTAGCGGTTCGAGAGCATGGCCGCGGCCACGAGCGCCGCGTCCTGGATGCGGATGCCGTGGTGAATCTCGTACCGCTCCTTGAGCCCGCGCAGGATCGCGATCGTATCCTCGACGCTCGGCTCACCCACGAGGACGGGCTGGAACCTGCGCTCGAGCGCCGCGTCCTTCTCGATTCGCTTTCGATACTCGTCGAGCGTGGTCGCGCCGATGCAGCGCAGCTCCCCGCGCGCGAGCGCGGGCTTCAGCATGTTCGCCGCATCCATCGCGCCCTCGGCCGCGCCGGCGCCGACGAGCGTGTGCAGCTCGTCGATGAACAGGATGATTCCCCCCTGCGCGCCCTCGATCTCCTTCAAGACGGCCTTGAGCCGGTCCTCGAACTCGCCGCGGAACTTCGAGCCCGCGACCATCGCCGCGAGGTCGAGCGCCGCGAGCCGCTTGTCTTTCAGCGACTCGGGCACGTCGCCGGCCACGATGCGCTGCGCGATGCCCTCGACGATCGCCGTCTTGCCGACGCCCGGCTCGCCGATGAGCACGGGGTTGTTCTTCGACCGGCGCGAGAGCACCTGGATGGTGCGACGAATCTCCTCGTCGCGGCCGATGACCGGGTCCATCTTCCCGCGCCGCGCGAGGTCCGTGAGGTCCCGCGTGTACTTGTCGAGCGCCTGGAACTTGCCCTCCGGGTCGCGATCGGTGACGCGCTGATTGCCGCGCACCTGCGTGAGGGCCGCGAGCAGTTTGTCGTGGTTCAGCCCCGCGCGCTCGAGGAGCTGCGACGTGTCCTTGTCGCCCTTCAGCGCGGCGAGCAGGAGGTGCTCGGTGGAGATGAAGTCGTCCTTGAGGCCCTTCATCTCGTCTTCGGCCCGCTGGAGCAGGCCGAGCGCGCGCCGCGACAAGCTCGGCTCGGCGCCGCCGCTGACGCGGGGGTAGCTATCGATCTTGGCGTCGAGGGCCTGCAAAACGCGCCCCGTGTCGACGCCGGCCTTTTCCAGGAGCGGCGCCCCGATCCCATCCTCCTGAGCGAGGATCGCTCGCAAAAGGTGCTCCGGATAGAGCTCCGGGTTCCCGCGACGGCTCGCGAGGTCGACGGCGGTGCGAACCGCTTCCTGGGCCTTGGTCGTCATTCTATCGATCCGCATGGCACGACCGAAACTAAGGCCGGATCCCAGGTAAGCAAGGCCCTTGCCAAGTCGACGAAGCGACCACACGCTCGGGGGTCCTTTTCGGGTTCTTCGCGATCGACATGGACGGGCGCCCTCGGCGAAGATGCGCCCTTATGCGAAAACATCGGCTCTCTTTCCTCGCTTTCACGGCACTCGCCGTCCCATCCCTCGCGGTCGCCCTCGCCTCGTGCAGCGGTGGTGACGGAACCACGGGCAGCGGCGCGTCGGCAGGCGCGTCCTCGACCGGCAGCGGCGGCCAGGGCGGCCAGGCCGGCGGCGCCACGGGTGGCGGCGGCGAGGGCGGCGACCTCTTCGGCGACAGCGGCACGAACGGATGCACGCCGGGCGAGGCCTGCGGCGACGGCGGCGTCTGTACGGTCGGCGACGTGTGCTGCACGCAGGACAAGGCCTGCGGGACGGCGTGTTGCGGCGGCGCGGAGGTGTGCTCGTTCCAGCAATGCGTGACGCCGGGCGCGACGTGCATCGACGCCACCGAATGCCCGCAGAACTCCTACTGCGAATATGCGCTCGGCGAGCCGGGCATGCCCGGCGGCGGCGGGGGCGGCTCGTGCCAGGGCGGCGTGACGCCGGCCACGGGCAAATGCTTGCCGCAGCCTCCGGAGTGCGCGCCCGGCATGGAGCCCGGCCCGAACGACCCGATCACGTGCCTCGCGAAATGCGAGTACAAGCCGCCCGTCGGCCAGTTCGAGCCCGTGCTCAAGTATACCTGGGGAAACCCGGCCGCGCCAAACACGCAGGACAGCGTGATGATGGCGCCCGTGGTGATCCAGCTCGACGATGACACGTGCGACGGCGTCGTCGACGAGCGCGACATCCCGGAGATCGTCTTCTCCACGTTCCAGACGAACAAGTACAACGAAAATGGCACGCTCCACGCCATTTCGATCGTCGATGGCCAGGTCGTCGAGAAGTGGACCGCGAACGCGGGCGCGACGAGCCCGAACCACCCGGGCCGCTCGATCGCCGCGGGCAACATCGACGGCGTGCCGGGCAACGAGATCGTGATCTGCACGATCGACGGCCGCGCGCGCGCCTATTCGGCGACCGGCACCGAGCTGTGGCTCAGCGCGGCCGGGACGTGCACCATGCCCTCGCTCGCGGACCTCGATCAGGACGGCGACGTCGAGGTCGTCGTGGACTCGCAGATCCTCGACGGGAAGACCGGCGCCACGGTCGCCACGTTCAACCCGGCGAATACCTCGAACGTCGTGGTCTCCGACATGGACGCCGACGGCAAGCTCGACATCGTCGGCGCGAGGCGCATTTACAAGAGCGACGGCACGCTGCTCGTCGATACCGGCCTCGTCGCGAGCTTCCCCGCCGTCGGCGACCTCGACAAGGACGGCATTCCCGAGGTCATCGCCATCTACAATAGCAGCCACGAGCTGCGGATCTGGCGCGTCGACCCGAACGAGCCCGGCGGCTTCAAGATCGTGCGCACGGGCGTCGACATCAACGGCACGCTGAACCCCGCGCTCTGCCCCGCGAACAGCACGGGCTTCACGCAAGGCGGCGGCCCGCCCACGGTGGCGGACTTCAATGGCGACGGCGTGCCCGACGTGGCCATGGCCGGCGGCGTCGGATATGCGGTCTTCGACGGCAAGAAGCTCATGGACCCGGCCGTGCCGAACGCCGAGACGCTGCTCTGGATCCGACAAACGCAGGATTGCTCGTCCGCGTCGACGGGCAGCTCGGTCTTCGATTTCCAGGGCGACGGCAAGGCCGAGGTCGTCTACGCCGACGAGAAGATGATCCACGTCTATTCGGGGACCGACGGGGCGGTGCTCTACGAGACGTGCAACACGAACGGGACGCTCTACGAGTATCCGCTGGTCGCGGACGTCGACAGCGACGGGCAGGCCGACATCGTGGTCGTGTCGAACTCGTATTCGAGCTTCACCTGCGCGGACGGCACGAAGACGGCGGGCGTGCGGATCTTCGGCGATAAGAATGGCAACTGGGTGCGCACGCGACGGGTGTGGAACCAGCACGGCTATCACGTGACGAACGTGGAGGAGGACGGGACGATCCCCCAGGTGGAGCTGCCGAACTACAAGCAACCGAAGCTCAACAACTTCCGGCAAAACGTGCAGCCCTCGGGCGAGTTCTCCGCGCCGGACCTCGTTGCCACGGTGTTCCCGGTCTGCGGCGCACCGGAGTACGGGCTCATCGCGCGCGTGCGCAACATCGGCGAGGCGAGCGTGCCGGCGGGCGTGAACATCGGGTTTTACCTGGACGACCCGGCGAACGGCGGCGTGGCGCTACCGGGCAGCCCCGTCATGACCACAAAGGTGCTGTACCCGGCCGAAGCCGAGGACGTGAGCCTGCCGCTGCCCACGCCGCCGCCCGGCGTGCTCGACGGGTCGAAGAAGATCTTCGTGATCGTCGACGATCAATCGCCGCCGCACGCATGGCACGAATGCCGGACCGACAACAACGTCGCGCAAGGCAGCGGCGTTTGTGAGGGCGGACCGAACTGACAGGTTAGCCGGTTTTCACGACGACGCGACGCCCGAGGCGATCGGACAAACTGGACAAGCGGGCGGATGCCGGCCTACAGTCCCGCGCAATGAAGACGAACCATCTCGTTGTTCCGGTTGTCCTCGGTGCGTTGCTGCTCGCCGGCTGCGGGCAGTCCAAGACCGAAACCAATCAAGACAAACCCGCCGCCGAGGCGAGCGCCAAGGGCGCCGACGCCACCGCCGCGCCCAAGAAAGAGGCGGAGCCGGCCAAGGCCGAGCCGAAGAAGCTCGACAAGGAGGCGCTCGAGGGCATCGCTGATGCGGTGAAGTTCGAGCAGGGCGCCGTCGCCGACAAGGGCTTCAGCGGCAAGCTGAAGAACACGAGCGAGCAAGGCATCAAGATGCTCGAGTACGACGCGTTCGCGTACGGCAAGGACGATAAGCTCGTCGAGAGGATCAGCGGCAAGTTCCCGAAAGGGCTCGAGGCCGGGAAGGACGCCGAGATCACGGTCGGTCCCTTCGACAAGGCCGCCGGGAAGGCCGATGTCACCATCGAGGTGGTCGTCTCGTGGATGAACGTCGACGGCACGTCGTGGCAGAGGCCCGTGCCCAAGGACCGGGCCAAGGGCGGCCCGAACAACATGCTGAAGAAGTAAAACCCCTCGAAAAACGAAGCCCCCCTCGAACAACGCCGAGGGGGGCTTTGTGCTCGGGGGGTTTGCCCCCGTCAGATGTCGAGGTTCTTCACGTTCAGCGCATTCACCTCGATGAAGCGCCGGCGCTCGTCGACCTGCTCTCCCATCAGAATCGCGAAGAGCCGCGCGGCCTCGGTCTCGTCGTCGATCTTCACCTGGCGCAACGTGCGGACGTCCGGGTTCATCGTCGTCTCCCAGAGCTCTTCCGCGTTCATCTCGCCGAGGCCCTTGTAGCGGCCGAGCGTGATGCCCTTCTTGCCGCGCTCTTCGAGGTATTCGATGAGCGCCTCGCTCGTCTCGAGCTTGGTCTCGGCGCCGCCCTTCGACACGGCGGTCCAGGGCGCCGGGCCCGCGGTCTCCACGAGCATGCGCTCGACGTCGAGCGCGTCCTTGTACTCGGGCAGGCCGAGGAGCTGCCAATCGATCACGGCCACGCGGCTCGCCGTGCCCGGCCGCGGCGTCACCGTGATGCGGTACGCGCCGTGCTCCGTGTCGAACGTCGAGACGACCTTGAACGGCATCATGTCGGGATAACGCCGCTCCAGGTACGCCTGGAGCTTCTCCCGCGCCGACGCGACCTTCGCCTCGTCGCGCAGGTCCTCCTGCGCGAGGCCCGTCGCGCGGATGAGCGAGGCCACGATGCGCGCGTCGCACCGTTTGTCGAGGTTGCCGAGGACAATCTTGAATTGCTTGAGCCGCTTCGCGAGGCTCGGCAGCACCGCGGGCGGCACCGGCGCGCGGCCCTCCGACGACAGGGCGAGTTCCTCGACCGCATTGCTGCCGAGGTACTCGTCGAGCGCCGCCTGATCCTTGAGGTAGACGTCCTTCTTGCCCTTGCGCGCGCGGTAGAGCGGCGGCTGCGCAATGTAGAGGTGGCCTTGCTCGATGACCTCGCGCATCTGCCGGAAGAAGAACGTGAGCAGCAGCGTGCGAATGTGCGACCCGTCCACATCGGCGTCGGTCATCAGGATGATCTTGTGGTACTTGAGCTTGGTCAGCTCGATCCCGTCTTCATCCTTGTCCTCACCCTCGCCGCGCGCCATCCGCACGCCGCTGATGCCGCAGCCGAGCGCCGTGATGATCGTGCCAATCTCGGCCGAGCTCAACATGCGGTCGAGCCGCGCGCGCTCGACGTTCAGGATCTTGCCACGGAGCGGCAGGATCGCCTGGAAATGGCGGTCGCGCCCCATCTTGGCGCTGCCGCCGGCGCTGTCGCCCTCGACGATGTAAACCTCGCTCTTCTCGGGATCCTTCGACTGGCAATCGGCGAGCTTGCCCGAGAGCGAGGTGATGTCGAGCGAGCCCTTGCGGATGACCTCACGCGCCTTGCGCGCAGCTTCCCGCGCGCGCGCCGCGAGCACGGCTTTTTCGATGATCTTCCTCGCGCCCTGCGGGTGCTCCTCGAAATACTGGCCGAGCTTGTCGGTGACGGCGCGCTCGACGATGCCCTTCACCTCGCTCGACACGAGCTTCGACTTCGTCTGCGAGTCGAACGAAGGGTCCGGGTGCTTCACGCTGAGCACGCAAGTGAGGCCCTCGCGGATGTCCTCGCCCGCGAGCTCCTGCTTGAGCTCCTTGAACAGGTTTTGCGCCTTGCCGTACTGATTGATCGTCTTCGTCAGCGCCGAGCGCATGCCGGCGAGGTGCGTGCCGCCGTCCTTGTTGTGGACGTTGTTGGTGTAGCAATAGATCTGCTCGGTATACGAGCCGCTCCACTGCATCGCGACCTCGACCGTGATGGGCGGCACGGGCTTCGAGCCGCCGTTGCCCGCCGCCTCCGCCTGCCCCTCGACGACGAACGCGATGACATCGTCGTGAATCGCCTCCTGCGCCTGGTTCAGGAGCGCGACGAACTCGGCGATGCCGCCCTTGTAGTGGAATACCTCGCTGCGGCCGTTCGGGCGCTGGTCTTCGAGGTTGATGATCAGGCCGGCGTTCAAGAACGCGAGCTCGCGCAGGCGATTGGCGAGGATGTTGTAATTGAACTCCGTCACCGAAAAGATCTGCACGTCCGGTTTGAACGACACCTTCGTGCCCATCCGGTCCGTCTCGCCGAGGGCCTTCAGGGGCTTGCGCGGAACGCCGCGCTCGTACTCCTGGTACCAGACCTTGCCCTCGCGCTTGATCTCGAGCTTCAGCCACTCGGAGACGGCGTTCACCGCGGAGACGCCCACGCCGTGCAGGCCCGCGCTGACCTTGTAACTCGCGTTGTCGAACTTGCCGCCCGCGTGGAGCACGGTCATCACGACCTCGGCCGCGGAGACGCCCCTCGCGTGCATGCCGACCGGAATGCCGCGGCCGTTGTCCTCCACGGATATCGAGCCGTCGAAGTGCACCGTGACGCGAATCTCGGTGCAGTGCCCCGCGAGGTGCTCGTCGACCGCGTTGTCCACGGCCTCCCAGACGAGGTGGTGCAGCCCCGAGCCGTCGTGCACGTCACCGATGTACATTCCCGGGCGCTTGCGGACAGCTTCGAGGCCTTCGAGCGCCGTGATGCTGTTCGCGTCGTAAGCCTGGCCCGCGGTCGTCTTGGATTCGGTTTGCTGGATGCTCGTCGGTTCGGTCGTCATCGGTCTCGTGCTTTCGGCTCCCGAGCGTCGGGCCGATCGGTTCGTTCCGACCCGCACGTTCGCGCGGGTCGAGAGGTTCCTCGGGCCGAGCGCGGACGCTTTCCGGTCACGCGCGCGGGGGCCGTTTGGAGTCGCGGAAATCTAGCCTTTTTGTGCCTCTTGGGCAAGCGAAGTGGGGCCCTTTTCGTGAGGAAATCACGCCCGATTGGTGCCCGTTTCTCATGCTCGCTCCCGAGGCGCTCCGTAGCGGCCGGAGGTCAGCCCGCGCCCTCGTCGAGCTCGCCCCGAAACACCCGGAAGTCACGACGTCCCTCGGCCGGTATGTCTTCGGCGCGGATGAGCTCGGGGCGCGTGGTCGTCAGGAAAATCTGACCACGATGGAGCGCGAGGAATGAAAAGAGCGCGCCGGTGCGCTCCGGATCGAGCTCGCTCGAAACATCGTCGAGCAAGAGCAAGGGCTCGATGCCCCGCTCTTTGGCGATCGTCGCCGTCTCGGCCGCCTTCAGCGCGAGCGTGAGCGCGCGATGTTGCCCCTGCGACGCGACGATCCGCGCCGGATGCCCGCCCAGCCGTAGCTCGAGCTCGTCGCGATGCGGGCCGAACCCCGCCGACGCCCGAAACGCATCCCGCTTTCGGCCCCGCTCGAGCTCGGCGCGCGCGGTCTCCACGTCGGCCGAGCCTCCCGGCGCGTATCGCGCTTCGAGCCGCAGGTCCGGCGCGGCGATTTGCGCGAACGCCCCCGCGAGCTCGACCACGAGCGCCTCGGCCGCCGCCGCGCGCGCCCGCGTGAGGGCCGCGCCATGCTCGGCGCAGAGCGCCTCGAACGCGTCGAGTTCACGGGTATCACTCGAAGGCATGTCCGCGCCGCGCCGCAAAAGCTCGTGCCTCGCTTTGAGCGCATGCGCATACCGCGCGCGCGCGTCCGCGCTCTCGGGCCGCGTGAAGAGCGCGAGCCGGTCGAGCAACGTGCGCCGGCCCTGCGCGGGTCCGCTCGACAGCGTCAGCTCCTCGGGATGAAACACGACGACGGGCGAGCGCGTCGCGTACTCGACGAGCGAGCGCGGACGATTGCCATCGATGTGCACGGCGACGCGCTTGCCCTGCACCGCGGCCGTCTGCTCGCGCGCGAGCGCCGGCAGCGCGCCGCCGCGCTCGACGAAGCGCGCCTTCACGCTCGCCGCCTGCTCGCCGTGCCGCACGAGCTCGCCCACGCGCGAGGCCCGAAAGCTCTTCGAGGTCGCCGCGAAGTAAATCGCCTCGAGCACGCTCGTCTTGCCGTGCCCGTTGTTGCCCCACACGACGTTGAGCCGCGGCGCGGGCTCCATGTCCACCCGCGAGAGGACGCGCAGGCCGCGCACGCTGAGCCGTTCGAGCTCCAGGCGATTCATCGAGATTCACCCCTCTCCCAGCGAGAGAGGGGTCGGGGGTGAGGGAGGTTCGGCCACGGCGCGGGTGCGCACCCGCGCCCCATGTCGCGGCCGCGTTTCAAATCCGCATCGGCATGATGACCGAAACGTAACTCTCGGCCGCCGACTCCGTCGCGGGACGGATGACCGCCGGGTCGAGCTCGCCCGACACGCCGAGGACGACCTCGTCGTCGTTGATGCCCGCGAGCACGTCGAGGAAGTACTTCGCGTTGAAGCCGATCGTCACCTCGCCGCCCTCGTAGTCGATCGGCACCTCGTCGAAGCCGTTGCCGCTCTCGGGGCTCTCGCTCGTGATGCGCAGCGCGCGCTGCGTGACCGTGAGCTTCACGCCGCCCGTGCGGTCGCTCGCGGCGAGCGAGACGGCGCGCAGGGCCTCGGCGAGCGGGGCGCGCGGCGCGCGGATGCTCCGGTCGCTCACGTTCGGGATGACCTGCTGGTAGGGCGGGAACTGCGCGTCGACGAGCTTCACCGAGAAGGTCATGCCACCGACGCCGAAGAACGCGTTCGGGCCGCTCTGCGTGATGTGCACCGTGGGCGTCTCCTTGTCGACGCCGCTCGTGAGCCGACGCAGCTCGTGGATGGCCTTCAGCGGGATGAGCATCGTCGCTGTCGCGCTCGTGCCCTCCAGCGTGACCTCCATCTTGGACAGCCGGTGACCGTCCGTCGTGACCATGCGGACGCGGTGGCCGGCCCACTCGAAGAGCGCGCTGTTCACGTGCGCGCGCGTCTCGTCGGTCGAGATGCTGAAGTGCGTGCGCTCGATGAGCCGCGAGAGCAGCTCGACCGGCAGCTCGAGCGAGGGCGCGTCGGGCGCGGCCTTGGGCAGGGCGGGGAACTCGCTGCCGGGCATGCCGTGCAGCGTGTAGCGGCGGGGCGAGCCGACGGCCTTGATGACGGTCTGCGCGCCCTCGCGCGCGGTCACCTGGATGGGCCCGTCGGGCATGGCCTTCACGCGGTCGAGCAGGTCCTTCGCCGGAACGGCCACGGAGCCTGCGCTCACGATTTCGGCCGCCGTCTGACCACTCACCGCGAGGTAGAGGTCGGTCGCGGCGACGCGCAGCGCGTTGCCGTCGGCGGCGAGCAGCACGTTGGCGAGCACCGGCATGGCGCTCTTCTTGTCGGCGACGCCCTGGCAGCGGTCGACGAGGCGCAGCAGATCTTTCTTCGCGATGACGAGGTCCATGGCCCTTCAACTCCGCCGCGGCTCAAGGCAGCGGGTCGGTCCCTCTTAGCAGGGTTATCGGCGGGGCGAAGGTCGAAAAGAGGACCGAGGCAAACGTGACCAGGCTCACGCGTTCCCCTCCGATCTAGGGAAGATCTTTAGATCTAGATCAGGTCGTCATCGTAGGGCCTGTGGACGATGGGGAAAACTCTGGATCGGTCCATCATTTCGATGACTTACGGTGCCACCCCCCTGTGGAAGGTTCGGGGAAACTTCGGGGTCGGGTCGGGGAGATCTTTAGGGGTGGGCGGCCGAGCCCGGTTCTGTCCCCAAGCCTGACCCTGGGATCACCGGAAGTTATCCCCAGCTTGCCCCCGCTCGGGTGTATGCGCCGTGGCCTCGCCCGACAGACGGCGCGCGGATCGAACACGGTCGTGCGTGCCGCGTTCGGCGTGAGCTTCCGTCGTGGGAACGAAAACGCGATCGCCGAGCGATTTTGCAGTGGCCCCCCGCGTCGGAATGGCCGAACGTAGGGCTCTCGCGATGAGCGAACTCCGTTGCCGCCACTGCGGCATCCGGCACGACGAACGACTCGTGATCTGCCCGGCGACGGGGCTCGCCATCGGGCCAGGTTCGAGCCTGCCGCCGCGCCAGGCGATGCACACGCCGCGTTCGTTCATCCCACCCGCGCCGAGCATCCCGCGGCCGATGGGCATCCCGTCGCCGCGCGTGCCCGTCGCCACGCCCGCCGCGCCCGCTCGCCCGGCGCCCCCCGGCGCCGTCCCGAGCCGCAAGGACGGTCCCCCCTCGCAAGGCGCGCGCAGGAGCGAGCGGCGCGACTTCGTGGGCCACGTCATCGGCGACAAGTACCGCGTCAAGGCGCTGCTCGGCGAGGGCGGCATGGGCGCGGTCTACGAGGCCGAGCACCTGGCCATCGGCCGCATCGTCGCGGTGAAGGTGCTGCACCCGAAGCACGCGCAGCAGTCCGACTCGGTCGCGCGGCTGCGGCACGAGGCGCGCATCGCCGGCTCGATCGGGCACCCGAACATCTGCGAGATTCACGACCTCGGCCGCCTCGAAGACGGCACGCCCTACCTCGTGATGGAGCGGCTCATCGGCGAGACGCTCGACCAGCGCATCAAGCGCGACGGCGCGCTGCCCGAGCGTGACGTCGCGGACGTGATGCACCAGGTCCTCTCCGCGCTCATGGCCGCGCACGCGAAAGCCATCATCCATCGCGACCTCAAGCCGGAGAACGTGTTCCTCGTCCGCAAGGCCGGCACACCGCCCATCGCCAAGCTCCTCGACTTCGGCATCTCCAAGACGATCGACGAGGACACATCCACCGAGCTCACGATGCCCGGCATCGTCATGGGCACGCCGTACTACATGGCGCCCGAGCAGGCGCGCGGCGACCGCGGGCTCGACCACCGCGTCGACCTGTGGGCCGCGGGCGTGATCCTCTACGAGTCGCTCACGGGCCGGCGCCCGTTCGTCGCACGAAACTACAACGCGCTGCTCGTGCAGATTCTGACCTCGAAGCACCGCGCGGTCGCCGAGGTGCGTCCCGGCGTGACGCGCGGGCTCGAGCGTGTCGTCGACAAGGCGCTCGCGAAGATGCGCGAGGACCGCTACCAGAACGCCGCCGAGTTCCAGGACAGCATGCGCCGCGCCCTCGAGCCCGAAGCGCCGCCGCCCTCGCGCCGCGCGCCGCTGCCGCCGGCGAGGATGTCGTTCTCCGAGGACGAGGACGACGAGACGATGGTGCTCTCGTTCTCGCGCAAGGACCTCGGCCTGCCCATGGCGCCGCCGCGCTCGTCGCGCCAGGGCACCGGAAACGCAGGCCCGCCGTCGAGCCGCGCAGCCCCGCCCACGACCGTCACCGCACCGCACGTCCCGGCGCCGCTGCCGCCTCCCTTGCCGCCGCCGCCGGCGCCGCTGCCGCCGCCGGCGCACCCTTCCGCGCAGCAAGCCTCCCAAGCGTCCAGCGCCTCGGGGGGCCCGCCGTCGACCATGCCGGCGGGGCAGCTCGCCAGCATGGGCGTGGGCAGCGGTCGTCAGGCGTGGCTGCCGCCTCCGCCCGCGCCGCTGCCGCCGCCCTCCGCGCCGCCGCCGCTGCCTGCGCCGGTGCCCATCCCGGTCCATGCCGCGGCTCCCTTGCCGCCGCCTCCGCCGCGCCCGGTCCCGCCGGCGCGTCCCGTGACCGACGCCGACGACGAGGAGCGCACGCTCGTCGACCCGCCCACGTTCAACGACGACCGCGACCGGCCCTCGGTCTCCGACGACCGGCCGACGCTCGTGCGCCCGTTCCCGGCGCCGCCCGTACCCGGGAAGGGGTCGTGAGCGGCGAAGGTCGCGTCGGATGAGCCGAACCCCACGCCTCTCGCGGATCGTCGGCAAGGGCCTCATCAAGTCCTATGGCCCCACCGTGGCTTTGCGGGGCGTCAGCCTCACGATCGATCTCGGCAAGCTGCTCGTCATCGAGGGCGCGAACGGATCGGGCAAGTCCACGCTGCTCGGCATCCTCGGCACCGTGATCAAGCCGACGGCGGGCACGGTCGTGTACGAACCGCTCGGGGACGACCTGCTCGCGGTGCGCGCCGAAATCGGCTGGGTGTCGCACGAGACGATGGCGTATCCGGACCTGTCGGGGCGGAAGAACGTCGAGCTCGCGGCGCGGCTCGTGGGGCTCGACGCGGACGAGGCGTGGAAGCGGGCGGCGACGCGGTTCGAGCTTGGGCCCTTTGCCGAGCGGCCGGTGCGAACGTACTCGCGTGGGCAGCGGCAACGTATCGCGCTCGCGCGGGCGCTCACGCACGAGCCTTCGCTGGTCCTGCTCGACGAACCGACGACGGGCCTCGACAAGGCGGGCGTCTCGCGCCTGCTCGCGGTGGTGGACGAGGAGGTCGCGCGGGGCGCGGCCGTGGTCGTCGTCTCGCACGAGCCAGAGCTCTTCCGCGAGCGGGCCGGCGCGCGCCTCGTGCTCGATCGGGGTCGCGTGGTCGAAGCAGTGACCGGTTGAGGCACTGTCGCAAAAAAGACGCAATGGGTCGTCGCCGCGAATGCGCGGTGACCATGAACGCGAATTCATATTCGCGCGAAACCCACGAACGTCCACGGTGTGTCGAATTTCCGTCGGCCGGTATTTGCTTTTCTTTTTTGATTTGATTCGATAAGGATCGATCGCAGCGTGTTCGATCCAGAAACTGTATTGAACCGGGGGAGCACGGGGGCGCGCCTCGTTGCGGTGCTGGCCGCGCTCTGCTTTCTCGGAATCGCGACGGGCGCCGGGGCGCAGACGAAGACGTCTGCCTCGGACGCAGCGCCCATCGAGGTCACGGGGACGGTGCTCGCGCTCGAAGAGGAAGGCGAGGAGCTGATCCTGGACCTCGGTGGCAGCCAAGGAGCGACGGAGGGGGCGACGGTCGAAATCTGGCGCCCGCTGAAGCTCAAACACCCCGTGACCGGCAAGGTGATTTCCGATCGATTCCGGATCGGAACGCTGGCGCTTGGGCAGGTGCGGCCCTCGATGTCGATCGCCAAGGCGACCGGCACGCTCACACGGACCCCCGAAAAGGGCGATCTCGTGATCCTGCGCAAAGCCGCCTCGGCCCCCGGCAAACCCGCGCCCGCGGCCCCCACGAAGCCCGACGCCGGAGGCCCGACCGAAGCGCCGGACAAGCCCGGCGGCCAAGGCGACGCGCCAAGCGCCGACCCCGAGGCCGTCGTGATCGCCACGATGTTCGACAAGCTCAAGGGCGCCGACCTCGTGACACGCATCAAAGCCTACGAGGATTACGTCCGGGAGAAACCGAACGGCCGGTATGCGCGCGTGCTCTACGAAGAAGCCGCGTCGCTGCGCCGGCTGCTCGAAGCCGAGGGCAAACCCAGCGCAAAAGCACCCGCGAAAGGCCAGAGGACGCGGACCGAGCCCTCCCTCGTGAGCTTCAAACCCCCGACGGCGGCCGTCGAAGGCACCCCGCTCGAACTCGCGGTGGAGCTCGACGACCTGGCCACGGGCGCGATCCTGCACGTACGGACGCGAGGGAAACAGACGTACACGCCACTCGTCATGGCGAGCGCTGGCCTCGGATACTGGGCCGCGACCGTGCCCGGCGACCGGCTCGTGTCCTCGGAGATCGAGTACTTCATCGAGGCGACGATGGCGAACGGCGACGCGAAGGCCGTCGTCGGCATGCCCGGTTCGCCCGAGCGGATCCAGATCCAGGACGCGCCTAAGATCGCGAAACCGGAAAAGCGTATCGCATCAGCGATGTTGCTCACGGACTTCGCCGATTACAACGGGCTCAAGGGCAACGATCGGGTCTGGCAAACCGAAGGCACGTTTGGCCTTCGGTACGGCGACACGGGCGTGCGCGCGCTGCGCTCGGGGTTCGGCGTCTACCGCGGCGTCGGCGGGTCGCTGAACGACCTCGACACGTTGAACCTCTCGGGCCGGCCCGTGGGGCTGACCTACGGGTACCTCGAAACGGAGGTCGGCTTCCACCGGCTGTTCGGCGTGATCGGCAGGGTGGCGATCGGGCTGCTCGACGACGGCATCTCGGGCGGCGGGCAGATCCTCTTCCGCATCGGCAACGACCGCGAGACGAACCTGGTCCTCGGCGGCGAGCTGCTCGGCGGCGTGGGTCTGCGTGGCTTCACCCAGCTCGAGCTGAACACCTTCAAGCGGGTGCCCATCCTGGTCCGGACCGAGGTGACGAACCAGCCAGCCGGATCGAGCCGCTTCAGGCCCCCGAGCGAGAACGGGCAGCCGACGGAGTCGACCCAGGAAGGCGAGGTCGGCGCACGTGGGATCGTGCAGGTGGGCTACCGGCTCACGCCTGGGCTGGTCGTCGCGGCGCGGGTGTCGTTCCAGGGCCGAACCATCAACCATGCAGGGCCGGGCTTCGGCGGAGCCGTGGGGTACGAATGGTGACGCGAACCTTCGCGAAGACCCTGGCCGTGCTGAGCGCGGCCACGTTGTCCCTGTCGCTCACGCCGCGCGACGCTGCGGCCCAACAAGCCGCGGACATTCCGGCCGGCGAGGCGCCGAAACCCACGACACCGCGCATCCATCACGCGCCGATCGCCAGCGCGGAGCCGGGCACGAAGCTCGTGCTGGAGGCGTCGTTCGAGCACGCGGAGCTCATCCGGAACGTGCTCGTCGTCTACCAGACGTCGCTCGGCGAGATGAAGGCCGTGCCGTTCCAACGAGGCGGCGAACGAGGCTACATCGCCGTCATCCCAGGCGAGGCGATGAAGGCGCCGGGCATCGGCTACACGATCGAGGTCGAGCAGACGAACGGGACGCGGGTCTCGGCGTTCGCCTCCCGGAAGCAGCTCCACCCGGTCAGCGTGATCGAGGACCGGACCGACGCAAAGGAGCGCGCGGCGTTGAGCCGGCTCGGCGGGCGTCGATCGGTCGTCGCGGTGTCGGGCGAATACGTGGGCTTCGGCAACACGACGGGCACGACACCGATCCCATGCGCGGCGGGCCAACCGACCTGCCAAGCAGGCGAAGAGGTGTTGCCGTCGGTCGACGAGCAGTACTACCGGGTGGAGGCGAGCTACACGTACCGGCCGCTGCGCACGGTGTCGGAGTTCGGGTTCCGGCTGGGCCTCGTGCGCGGTTGGTCGCTCGTGTCGCTCTCGGAGTTCAACGAGGAGCGGTACAAGGTCGGCCTGAACTTCGGCTCGGCCCGGATCCGCTTCCGGCTGCTCGACCTCTGGCACCTGGAGACGGAGCTCCTGACGAGCGTCACGGAGATCGGCTTCTCGGTCGGCTTCGGGGCGTCGACGTTGATCGGCGACCCGTACGGCTCGAAGCTCATCCTCGGGTTCGAGTCGATCGGCCTCGGTGACAGCGCTCCGTTTGGGAACCGGTTCTACAGCCGGCTCGACCTGGTCGCCGGCGACCGCGTGCTGGTCTCGCCGATCGTCGAGGTGACGGACATGCCCAACGCGGAATCCTACGGCGTGCGTCTGCTCGGCGAGGTGGGCATCGCGCTCGGGCGTGGGTTCTCGGTGCAGCTTCGCGGCGGCTACCAGGCGCGAAGGTCGACCTCGGGGGGACCCGGGTTCGGCGGCAGCGTGCTCTACGCCTTTTGAGTCTCGCCTTGGAGGGCGAGCGTCGAGAGCACCAGCTTCGCCGCCGCCCTCGTCTCCTCGGCCGTCGGTTCGGCCCGGGGGAACACGACCAGCCCTGGAACGATCTTCAACTCCACGAGCTCCTCCGCATTCGTCCCGGTGGACGCATCCGCCACGGCCGGCGGCTGGAGCACGAGGAGCGGCGCCGGCGGGTCCGGGGCCATCGTGCGCATCGCGTGCAGTGTGACCGCGACATCATGGAGCACGCCCAGCCGATCCGAAGCCACGAGCAGGAGGTGGTCGGGTCGCAGCGCGCGCGCGAGGTCCAGGTTGAAGAGCCCCGACCCGAGCGGCGACAGCAACGCCCCCGCCGTCTCGATGACCAGCACCTCCGCGCACGCATGCGCGTCGACCCACTCGGTCACGCGCCCCAGGTCGATGCCCATCCCCAACCGGCGCGCGGCGAGATGCGGCGAGACCGGATCCGGCAGCGCGTAGGGCGGGGGATGTTTCACGTGAAACGTGCTGAACGCGGCAAGCGCGGAGGCGTCGGTCGTGATCGCGGGCGAGGGCGTGGCAGGGACGCCGGACTCGATGGGCTTGAGGCCCGCGACCGAGACGCGGGCCGAGGCGAGGGCTGAGACGAGGGCGACACCCGCATGGGTCTTGCCGACCCCGGTGCCGGTTCCGATGACGACGATGCGGCTCATGGCTTCCAGCTCTCCGCGAAGGCAGCGACGACCCGAGAGAGGTCCGCGTCGGTGAGGCGCGCGTGGGCGGTGACGCGAAGGCGCGAGGTGCCCGGCGGCACAGTCGGCGGGCGAATGGCCTGCACGAGAATTCCGCGCTCGCGGAGGCGGAGGGAGATCCGAATGGCCTCCTCGGGAGGACCCACGAAACAAGGGAGGATGGGTCCATGCGAGGGGAGGAGCGCATCCCCGACGACGGAGGTGAGGTCGGCACGCAAGCGGCTGGTAACCCGGTCGAGTCGAGCCCGCGCTTCGTCATCGGCCGCGACGCGGAGGACCCGATGCCGGATGGCCGCGGCGAGCGCAGGGCTGATGCCCGTCGAGAACACGAAGCTGCGAGCACGATTCCAGAGCCAGGTGCGAAGGACCATCGGCCCGGCCACGAACGCACCCTGAAGCCCGAGCGCCTTCCCGAGCGCCCCCACGAGGACATCCGGTCGAACCCCAGCCCGCGCCGCGAGCCCGCGCCCTTCAGGTCCGAGGCTCCCGACCGCGTGGGCCTCATCCACGATGAGCGCCGCATCCCACCGGTCACACGCAGCCCGGAGCCGCACGAGGTCGGGCGAATCGCCATCCATGCTGAAGTACGATTCGGTCACGAGCCACCGTCGTGGCGCCCCCTGCGCCTGCTCGAGCGCAGCCTCGGCGGCAGCCACGTCCCGATGAGGAACGACGACGACCTTGGCCCCGGAGAGGCGGCAGCCATCAATGATGGAGGCGTGGTTCAACGCATCCGAGACGATGACGTCCCCGGGCCGAGCGAGGGCCGAGAGGGTACCCACGTTCGCCGCATACCCGGACGAGAAGAGGAGCGCGGCTTCAAAGCCGAGCCAGGTGGCGATCGTCTGCTCGGCGAGCGCATGCTCGGCATGGTGCCCGCTGACGAGGCGTGACGCCCCAGCACCGGAAGGCGCCTCCACGGGCGCAGGCCAGGGATCGGTGCCGTACCCGAGATAGTCGTTCGAGCAGAGGACGAGGCATCCCGCGGGCGGAGGCGCGCTCGGCTTGCGGAGCAGTCCAGCCTGTTCGAGCGCCGTGATCTCCGCCGCGAGATGGCGAAGGGCGCCGAGGTCCGTCATCGGTCGTCCTCGTCGGGGGTATCGGCGCCGGGTTCGAGGGCGCCGAGGGCAGCATCCACACGTTCGAGCATGCGACCGAACGCAATGCGGGTGCGGGCCATCTGGTCGGTATGCCGAGCGCGCTCCTCTTCGAGGTCGTGAGCAAGAGCGAGGGCGGCAAGGAGGAGGGCCTGGGGGTTGACCATGCGACCCGGACCAGCGACCTGGGTGAGCTTCTCCTCCACCATGAGGGTGAGGCGGTGAAGCTCGTCGTCGGACGCGGAGGTGACGACCCGGTATGTCTGACCGCTGATGCGGAGCTGGACCTGACGGCCACCCATGGCGGGGGGACGGTACCATGAGGGGGGCCAGGATGCGAGGCGGGGAGGGAGCTCGGCGGGGGTGGCCACCCGGAGGGGCACTCGGGGATGTTCTGGTTGGATTTGGACGGGTGGGGTTTTTTGCGGGAGGGCGCCCGCACGTCTCGCTCGGGTAGGGGCGTCCGGAGGCGGGGTGGCCCCTGGCACCAGACCGCCTCGCGAGGCTTGTAGGTGAAGGTACCTCGCTCGGTTCTCTTTCGTGCCCCTCCGGGTGGCCACCCCCGCCGAACTCCCTCGTGCGTCGATCCTTGTGGAGAGGGGGAGGGGATGTTTCACGTGAAACGTGGGGGCTTGCTTGACGGGGTGGGGGAGGGTGGGCGATGGGAAGAAGATGGAAAGCAGGCGGGCGTGCTTGCGAGGGTTTGGGTTGGGTAGGGCGCTGGTGGGTGGGGCCGTGCTGGCGGGGTGCCTGGCGGTCGGGGCGGAGGCGCGTGCCGAGCCACAAGGGACGGTCGGGCTGACGATCGGTGCAGCCGGGCGAGGGCTCGATCGAAAGATTTGGGACCAGACAGTCTTCCACCTGGGGCTGCGGGGGGACGTGTTGTTCGGTCGGAGCAAGGTGACCGACTTCGGCGTAGGACCCTATGCCGAGGTGATGACGCACGCCTTCGACGAGGTGCAGTTTGGCGCTGGGGTGTCGACGTTGTTCCCCGTGCTGCAAGCGCTGCCCCTCGTGGCCTCGGTGGGCGGGTACGGGCGGTACGCGCCGATGCAGGGGCTCGAACCGGGGGTGGCGGGGGCGCTGTTCTGGGGGAGCCGCAGCTACAACTTCCACGCCTCGTACGTCATGGCCTTCGGGCTGCTCGCGCAGTTCCGGTATGGGCTCGGCCCCTCGCGGGAAACCTCGATCGTCATCGGCGCGCAGCTCGACCTGGTGGCGTTGAGCTTGCCGTTCCAGCTCCTCTTCAACGCGGTGCGCGGAGGGTCGCGGGATACGAGACCCGTGCGGTGACGGGTCCGGGGGGATGTTTCACGTGAAACGTTGGGGGCGGTCGACCCTCACCCGCAGGAGGGCGCGGGCGGAAGCTCAAAAGCTCGGATCATCACAGATCGGCTCAATCTTCGAGCAGAGCCGGCAGTCCACCGGGTTGTCGAGCCCGGGTCGACAAAGGCCGGCCGGCGCGTCGGCCGTGAGGGAGCAATCCCGCTCGACCGTGAGCGGATCGTCAGCCTCTGGCGCGTAGTACACGAGGCAGCCGCGGCACACGTCGACGGGGAACTGCCACTCGCCGGTAGCGATCTCCTCTCCACCCAGAGTCCGCCCTCGGATGATCACGCTGGCCGTCACTTCGACGGGGGAGGCACGCCCCCCCATCGCGCCACCAACGGCCAAGGCGGAGGTGCCCGAGTCGACCATCACGACGTGCACGATTCCATACCCCGGCTCGACGCCCGTTGACGGGTCGGCGAACCCGGTCGCCGGAGCGGTGAAGGCGCCAAGCTCGTTGCCCGACGAGTCGAACGTGTGGACATCGACGCTCTCAAAGACCACCCGAGAGGTCTCGGTGCGAAGCGTGGCCGCATTGCCCCGCCGGACCAACTGGTTGCCCACGAGGAGCGGCACGCTGTACTCGGTCGCGAACGCCACATCGAGGGTGCCACGGAAGGTCATCGGAGACGAAGGCTCGTTTGAGACCTCGCAGCTCTCGAGGGGAACCGCAAGCGCGCCACGGACGAAGAGGCTGCTGCGGTTCTCCGCGCACCCCCCACCGAGCAAACCGCCGAACGCCAGAAGCGCGGCTACACTGCCGACATGCCTTCGCTGGATCTTCATGGTGGAGGAGCCTCCCTCGACGCCTGAGGTCAACCGTCAGTGTATCGGGAAAGGCGCCACGCCGGCAAAGATCCGCAGGGTTCAGACGGAAGCGCTCTGCATGCCCGCATGAAGGAGGCGCCCCAGCGCGTCGAGCGAAAGGAGCTCGATGCGAGGTCGCCCGAGGCCTTCGAGGAGGACGACACGAATGCCCGCCACAGTGCGCTTCTTGTCGAGCGCGGCCAGGCGGATGGCCTCGTCGAGGGGCTCGCGCGAGAGGTCGGTGGGCAAGCCGAGGTCGACGAGGAGACGCTCGATACGCGCCGCTGCCTCGGGGTCGGTGACGCCGAGGGCGCGGCCAACCCGCAAGATGGCGACCATGCCGAGCGCGACGGCTTCGCCGTGTGTAAGTCGGGTGTACGCGCCAGCCGCCTCCAGGCCATGCCCGATCGTGTGGCCGAAGTTGAGCAGCACCCGATCGCCGGCCTCTCGCTCGTCACGGGTGACGATCTCCGTCTTCACCCGGACCGCGCCGAGGACCATCTCCCGAACGAGGTCGAGGTCACGCGCGAGGACACGCGTGCGCTCTCGGCCGACGAGGTCGAAGAGGGAGAGGTCGGCGATGGCCGCCGCCTTGACGACCTCGGCCAAGCCGGAGACGTAGGCCCGGGGGGACTCGCTCTGCACGCGCGCCGGGTCGATGAGCACGGCCGAGGGCTGGTGGAACGTGCCAACGGCATTCTTGGCGACCCCGAGGTCGACGCCGGTCTTTCCCCCAACGGCAGCATCGACCATCGAGAGCAAGGTCGTGGGCATCGCGACCCACCGGACGCCCCGAAGCAAAAGGGATGCGGCAAACCCGGCGACATCGGAGACGACCCCGCCGCCGAGGGCAACGACGAGGCACTCCCGGTCCGCGCCCGACTCGACGAGGGCCGCGAGGATGCGCTCGACCGCCGGGAGCTGCTTGTGCGGTTCGCCGGGCGGAAGGACGACCGTGGCCGGGACGCGAAGGCCCGCGGTACGGAGGGACGCGAGGACCGGTTCGAGCGCGAGCGGCGCGACGTTCTCATCCGTGACGACGAAGACGGCGGAAGGCGCAAGGTTCCGCGCGACCTCGGCGAGGGTGCGCGGGGCGTCCTGGGTCAGGCGGACCGGGTAGGACCGAGCGCCGAGCGGGACGACGAGGGTGGGGTCGAGCCAAGCGCGGAGGACGGCATCGGCGACGTCATCGGGGGAGCGATCGTCGGTGCGAATGTGGGCATGGGCCTCGGCGTAGACGGCCGCGCGGGAGGCGAGGAGGCCGCGGAGGCGCTGGAGGCGGTCGGGGGCTTCGTCGAGGAGGGGTCGACCAGGAGCCGCCGTGCGCGCGGCGAGGGTGTCGGGTCGCGCCGTGAGGGTGACGACGTGCGCGTGGGCAAGGGCAAACGCGCGGAGGTCCGGGTCGAGGAGGGTGCCGCCGCCGAGCGAGATGATGCGAGGTTCCGAGGAGGCGAGGAGTCGACGAAGGGTGTCGGCTTCGAGGGCGCGGAAGGCCGGTTCGCCGCCAGGCTCCGCAAAGAGGGCCGGTACGGAGCGGCCGGTGGTCTGCGTGATGACGGCGTCGAGGTCGAGGAAGGGGACAGCCGCTTGGGCCGCGACGAGGGGCCCAATGGTGGACTTGCCAGATCCCATGAGTCCAGAGAGGAGGAGGGGACGCTGGGGGCGAGGCTGGGGAACGGGAAGCGGAGGCATGGGGATTACGATTCGATGGGGGAGAGGTTTTGTCGAGGTGGGAGTGTGCGCGGGGGGCGCGGAGGGGGCGCCGGGCGGCGTGAGGTCGGGGGGGCTGGGGGCCCCCCCCGAACTCGCGAGCCACGCCGGACGGAGTGGAAGGGGGTCGAGGTTTTGGCAAGACCCGGGAGGGGATGGATGTCGCCCACCGGCTAGGTCACGTGGGTGACGGATGGGGCGTGGGGTTTCCGGGAGGTAGGGCGTGGCTCGCTCAGACAACGGGTCCCCCCCCCCCCCCCCCCCCCCCCCCCCCCCCCCCCCCCCCCCCCCCCCCGGGCCCGGGGGGGGCCAACCCCCC
>NZ_JARZHI010000072.1:0-54758 GCF_029946465.1 Polyangium sorediatum | reverse complement strand
CGGCGACCCAAGCTCGACCACGGGCTCGAAGACCCAAGGGGCCACGGTCTACCGCGCCCTCTGCCTCCAGACCCCCGAACCCTAGCGCAGCCTTCAGATACAAGGGGGCGGACAGCCCCCCGCGGGGACCGGGGCAGCGCCCCGGCGAGACCCAAGTGCGCGCCTGGGCCTTCTGGCCTACGCTAGGCCCTGCCATGACGCCGATCGAAGAGCTCGCCGTTCTCCTTCGGCCCGCGGGGGGCGGGCTCCACCTGGTCTCGACGGGGCGTGCCGAACAGCTCGCCTTGCAACGTGCGCTCTACCAGGTCGCGAGCGACGAGGCTGTGCAGGCAAAACACCTCGACGCGCTCGCGCGGATTCCGACGGCGCGGGTCGTCGTGCTCGGCGTGCCCTCGGATGTTGGCGCGGGGTTCCGGCGGGGGGCGAACCTCGGCCCCCAGGCGATCCGCTCGCGCTTGCTCGAAGAGCAGCCTGATTTTCCGGTGCGTGCGGCTGAACGCGGCGTCGTTGACATCGGCGACGTTTTCGTCGTCCCGCAGCTCCTCTCGGATGACATGCTGAACGAGGCGCAAAAGGCTGCCTCGCGGAAGGCGCTTTACCCGAACGTCCCCGCGGCTGTGGCCGAGCGCCTGCCTGTCTCGCCGCTCTCGATCGCCGAGCGTGCGCTCGATCTCGTCTTTCAGATGAACCCCACCGTAAAACCCTTCGTCATCGGCGGGGATCATTCGACGGCCTGGCCTGTCGCTGCTGCGCTTGCGCGTGTTCGTCCGCCGGCGAAGGAGCGCTGGGGCATCGTCCAGCCGGATGCGCATACCGATCTTTTGCCCGAGCGCCTCGGGGTTCGGATGTGCTTCGCGACCTGGTCGTACCACGCGAATGAGCTCTTTGGCCGGGATGGACGGCTCGTGCAGGTCGGCACGCGGGCCTCGCGGCACGAGCGTGGCCACTGGGAGCAGGGCCTCGGCGTGCGGCAATTCTGGGCGGACGAGTGCCTCGCCAAACCCGAGGCTACGCTCGACGCGCTCCTCGCGCACCTCAAATCGCATGGCGTCACGGGCGTTTATTTCTCGAATGACATCGACGGCACCGACGAGCGGTTCGCCGATGCGACGGGGACGCCCGAGCCTTTTGGGCTCGAGCCGGATTTCGTGGTCGAGCTGATCCGGCGGCTCGGCCGCGAGGTGGGGATCGTCGCGGGGGACGTGATGGAGGTCGCGCCTGTGCTTGGCCCGAGCCCGGAGAGCCAGCGGCGCACGGTGGGGCTCGCGGTGCGCTATCTCGACGAGACGCTCCGCGCGATGCTCGCGGGGGCCTGAGGCCATTCCTCGCGGACCCGTTGACAGCTTTACGTCGCTGCTGTCTCCTCCCGGAAAGTCGGAGGGTCCATGAGTCGTCGTAACAAGGGTTGGAGCGCGGTTCCCGTCGTGATGGTCCTGGCCATGGGATCTTGGGGCTGCGCGCACCTGCCCAAGACGGGCACAGAGTCCACGGGGGAGCCGCTCAACGTCGAGGTCCGCACCGAGACGCACACGTACGTCACGCAGGCGAAGGTCGGCGAGGTGCAGCACCGCGACTCCTCCGGCCGGCTCGTCGGGACGTCGTCGCTCTACGAGAATCAGGTCGGCTCGTACGACGTCACGCGCTGGCAGGTGTTCCAGGGCGAAATGAACATCGACGATCAGGACTTTTACAGCATCGCGGGGGACGCGGATGCGGCGGCGCAGATCGCCGACTACCGCTCCACCGGCGTGACGATGAACCGTGTTGGCATCGGGCTCGCGATCGCTGGCGGCGCGGCCATGCTCGCGGGGATCATCCTCGGCTCCTCGCTCTCGACGAAGGACGAGTATGGCATCGCGTCGCGCCCGACGTGGACGACGGCGGCGGCGACGGGTGGCATCATCATGGGCCTCGTGGGGGGCGGCGTGGCGTGGGCCGGGTATGCGCGGACGAAGCGCGAGCACCCGATCGACGACCCGCAAAAGGCGGCCAACGCTGCGCGCCGGTACAACAAGCAGATCGGCGAGCAGCCCGAGCCTGAACCTGAAGAGGAAGTGCGCCCGCGCCGCAAGCGGCGGCGGTGATCTAGGGTTGAACTTTGCCGGCGAGATCGAACACCGGCGCGTAGAGCCCGTAGAACGAGAGCCCGACCGCGCCGAGGGCGAGCGCGATCCCGCCGCAGAGGAGCGCCACTGCGAGCCTGCCTCTGCCTCGTTTGCGTACAAACATTCCCGCCACGGCGAGCGCGATCGCTCCCGCGGCCCCGCCGAGCGGGGTCACGTGGGCGACCACGGCGCGCGTCACGAGCGGCAAGACTGCGTTGCTGCCGAACTCGTCGTACATCTTTGCGAAGGCCGGGAGCACGAGCCTGTCGAGCAGCACGAGGGCCGTCGCGAGCGAGGCGACGACCAGCGCGAGCACGAAGTCTACGGGGTTCAGGCCCACCACGCGGGCTTCCTGGGGTTCTGCCGGAGTCGTCACGTTCGTTCGTCGCCTCGGGCCGGGGAGTGTACGCGCCCGCCTGCCTCGCGCGCGAGGCCCGCGCCCATGTCGGACCCCCTCCGGGTCTCGCCGACGAGACCCGCGCCCATGTCGGACCCCGCCGCTTGCCTCGCGCGCGAGACCCGCGCCCATGTCGGACCCCCGCCGGGTCTCGCCGACGAGACCCGCGCCCATGTCGGACCCCCGCCGGGTCTCGCCGACGAGACCCGCGCCCATGTCGGACCCCGCCGCTTGCCTCGCGCGCGAGACCCGCGCCCATGTCGGACCCCCTCCGGGGTCTCGTCGACGAGGCAAACGGGTGAACTTACGTTGTGTTGAGATGTAGGCCTAACAGCCGCCTTCGACCGCGAGCGCATCGACGTCGAAGGGCTCGCTCGCCGGGACCCACGGATCTTGGGCCTCGAACGAGAGCGTGCCGTGGAGCGAGATCGAGCAGGGGAACGTCCCTTCGACCACCAACGTTCCGGCGCCGGAGACGGCCGGCGCGGCGCTCATCGGTTGCGGGGGAAAACCTCCCGGCGTCGTGCAGTCGCTCGCCTGGTTCGTGACGTCCGCCTGCGAGATGACCCACGGGGCCGTGGCCTCGATGGCGATCGTCGAGGTCGTGCCCATCTCGACGAAGAGGCGGAAGCAGACGTTTCGCGTGGCATCGGCCTTGAAGATGATGAACCGCGGGACGTGCGTGAAGAGGTTCGACGCGGAATAGCCGTCGCCTCCTCCGCCCGCGCCGCCGCTGCCGCCTTCGCCGCCGCTGCCGCCTTCGCCGCCGCCGCCGCCTTCGCCGCCGCTGCCGCCTTCGCCGCCGCTGCCGCCTGCGCCCCCGCTGCCGGTTCCGCTGCTGGTCCCGCCCCCGCTTCCGTGGGTCGTGTTCGTGACTTCGGTCCCGCAGGCGAGCAGGGCCAGGGCGAGGGCGGCGTTCGCCATGAGAAACCGCGTGGATCGAAAGGAAGAAAGGTGCATCGAAGATCCTCCGGCTGTTCCTCGCCGATGATACGCCGCGAAGCGAAGGGCGTCACTGTCGCGACGCGATCACGCGGCCCTTCCACCATGGACAAGGGGACGTCGTTTCTCTAGATTGCTCTGTTGGCATGTTACGCTTTCGCGCTTTCGCGTGCGCCTTCGCTGCGCTCGCCGTCCTCCTCCTCCTCGGCCCGCGTGCTCTCGCCGCGGACCTGATCCTCAACGGCAGCGCTGCCGGGCCCGCGGTGTGCCCCGACGGCGGAACGGCCGTGGATCGACTCTGCCAGGTCAACGCGACCGCCGCGCAGAACAACGCCTGTCGTTACGGCGGCGAAAAAACGTTCGGCGTGGTGTCGTTGACCAACGGCGCCCTCGTCTGCGTCGCGCCCTATGACGGGACGAGCAAGACGAACACGGGCAACCTCATCCTCAAGGCCAACCAGATCACCATCGACGCAACCTCGCGGATCCTCGCGAAGGGCGCGGGCTACCGCGGCCTCCTTTGCAACGACGGCGAGGGGCCCGCGACGTTCCCGCTCTCCGGCGGGCGCGGCGGCTGCTCGGTGCTCGACTCCGGCGGCGGCGGCGCGCATTTCGGGCAGGGCGGGCGCGGCACGAAGGACTGCCAGATCATGGGATCGGCGACCGCGTGCGAGTTCCCGCAGGAGTGGGAGGAGGACTGCGGAAACCTCAATGCGGCCGGCAACGCCTGCGTCGCGGCGAACGATCCGAACAAGGCCGTCTGTTACGGCACGACGAACAGCGCGAACGGCGCGGGCGACGGGTTCCCCACGGTCGCGGGCCAGCCGTATCGGCACAGCATCTACGAGGTCGAGTTCGGCGCGGCCGGCGGCGACAAGGGGTGTCGCGACGGCTACGAGGCGGGGCTCCGCGCGGGACGCGGCGGCGGTCGTATCGTGCTCTTCGCCGCGACGGCGGCGCAGGATGGCAAGATCGACATCGCCGGCGGCGTCAGCTCCGACGGGCACCGCGGCTGCGCCGTGGGCAACGACTCGGCGGGCGGCGGCGCGGGCGGGTCGATCCTGATCATCGGCGATCACGTGAACGTGCAGAGCTCTGCGCGCATCAGCGCGCACGGAGGCCGCGGCGGCGACTCGCAGCCGAAATGCCTGCCCTGCACGGCGAACGGCGACTGCGAGACCGGACAAACTTGCCAGGCGGGCCGCTGCGGCCCCTGCAACTGCACGCCGTGCACCTCGAACGCGCAATGCAACACGCTCCTCGGGCAGACGTGCAAGAACCTCGGCGGCCAGCTCGGCATGGTCTGCGCGAACGCGTCGAACCAGTGCACGCCCGTCGACCCCATGGACAACGAGGTCGAGTGCCGCGCCACGCAGAACAACGGCACCTGCGACGATTGCGCGGGCGGCGGCGGCGGCGGCATCATCAACGTGCAGTCGCGCATCGGCACCATCCACCCGCAGGCGATCTTCGACGTGCGCGGCGCGAACGGCGGCATCTGCCCGATCTGCGCCGGCGAGGCGGGCGGCGGCGCGGGCGAGCTCCAGATCGACAGCGCCTACGTCGGCGAGATCTGCGACGGCTGGGACAACGATTTCGACGGCATGGTCGACGAGGACCTCGGCGTGATCCCCTGCCCGGACGGGTCGATGATCCAGGCGTGCTTGAACGGCGTCCCGCAGATCTGCAACTACGATCCGGCGCAGTGCCTCGTGCCGGCGTCGGATGCGCGTCCGCGCTTCGCGCTCGTGCTCGACACGTCGGGCTCGATGCTGAACGACCTCGCGGGCAACCCCACGTTCGGCGACGGCTCGGCGGCGCACCCGGGCGTCGACACCGGCAGTGATCCCGACACGCTGGCGGGCAACAACGCGCGCCTCTTCATCGCGAAGCAGGCGCTCACGCAGGTGCTCAGCGCCTTCCCGGAGAGCGATTACGCGCTCGCCCGGTATTACCAGGACGTCGGTGTCAACCGGAGCTGCCAGTCCGCGGCGAACTTCGAGTGCGCGCAGAGCTGCTGCTCGTACGACGATCCCTCGGACAACCTCCCGCCGCCCTACCCCTCGGTGTACCCGGACAACCAGTGTGTCCTCTCGCAGCTCTATCCGGGCGCGGGGTACCCGAACAACGCGACGTTCACCGGGAACATCCCGATCGGCTGGCCCCAAGAGGCGATGGAGATGACGCCGACCTCGGACTGCATCAACTACGCTGGGTCCTGCGGGCCTCCGCGGCGCGGCGCGCAGTTCCTCGTCGGGTTCAACCAGCCCGTCAACCGGTATTTGCGGTGGCTCGACGGCGTCGAGGACGCCGACGCGATGTTCGACGCGAGCACGCTGGAGGGCAACCACTGCGCCATGGGCAACTGCGAGGTGCGCGGCTCGGGTCCGACGCCGCTCGCCGGCGCGCTCCAGGCGACGCACGATTACCTCAAGCCCGTCGTCACCTGCGACAGCGCCGCTGCGTGCCGCTCGTACGCCGCGATTCTGCTCACGGACGGCGCCGAGAGCTGCCAGGGCAACCCCCAGGCGGCCGCGGCGGCGCTGCTCGCCGGCATCAATGGCAAGCCCATCCCGACCTACGTGATCGGCTTCTCCGTGCTCGCGAGCGAGCAAACGCAGCTCAACCAGATCGCGGCCGCCGGCGGCACGGGGCAGGCGTTTTTCGTGTCGTCGAAGAGCGAACTCGCGAACGCCCTCGCGCAGATCATCGGGCAGAACCAGAAGTTCGAGCTCTGCAACGGCCTCGACGACGATTGCGACAACCTCATCGACGAGGATTTCCCCGAGAAGGGGCAGCCCTGCACGGACGGCGAGATCGGCGCTTGTCTCGGCGTCGGCACGTACGTCTGCAAGGCCGACGGCTCGGGCACCGAGTGCGGCATCACGGATCCGGGCGCTTCCCCGATGACCGAGGTCTGCAACAGCATGGACGACGATTGTGACGGCCTCGTCGACGAGGACGCCGCGGGCCTGCCGCTCGATTGCCCGAGCTGCATCCCTTCGCCCGAGATCTGCGACGGCGTCGACAACGACTGCGATTTCAACATCGACGAGGAGCCGGACGTCTCGATGAACCAGCCGATGGTCTTCGGCGTGCCCTGCGGTGAGCTGACGGCGCCGAACGATCAGAGCCCCTGCCAGCTCGGCACGGTGCTCTGCATCAACGCGATGCCCGTGTGCGTGGGCTTCGTGGGACCGAAGGAGGAGCTCTGCAATGGGCTCGACGAGGACTGCGACGGCGTGGGTGACAACATGGCGCCGTGCCCCGGCGACAGCAAATGCATCGAGGCGCAATGCGCGATCCCCTGCACG
Organism: Polyangium sorediatum; assembly: GCF_029946465.1. Lineage (NCBI taxonomy): Bacteria > Pseudomonadati > Myxococcota > Polyangiales > Polyangiaceae > Polyangium > Polyangium sorediatum. Next base: position 48,000 of record NZ_JARZHI010000072.1, on the reverse strand, counting down.
GGCGGCGAATTCCCGTGCCCGCCGGGCCTCTCGTGCAACGACGACGGCTATTGCCTCAAGGTGACGTGCGACCAGGTGAACTGCGGCCCGGGCCAGGTCTGCATGGACGGCGTCTGCTACAACGCGCCCGACGGCGGCATGGGCGGTTCGGGCGGCGACGGCGGTTCGGGCGGCAGCGGCGGTTCGGGCGGCAGCGGCGGGGATCCCACGAGCAGCTCGGGCAGCGCAGGCGCGTCGAACGACGACGCGTACGGGTTGGCCACGGGCGGCGGCGGCTGCACGTGCGGCATCGCGGCCGACGAGCGGCAAAACGCGTGCGTTTTCGCGGGGCTCGTCGCCCTCGCGGCGCTGGGTCTCGGTCGTCGCCGCGGCGCGCGCGCGTCGCGCAAGGAGGCGGCATGAACACGGGACGAACGAAGCGGCTCGGGGTGGCCCTTGCCTTGGTGCCGGCGATGTTCGCCGTCCTGCTCGGGAGCGGCTGCGTCGACGACGCGTTCTGCTTCTCGTGCGGCGCGGAGCCCTCTGGCAGCGGCGCCTCCGGCGGCATGGGCGGCGTGGGCGGCGAGGGCGGCGAGGGCGGCATCGGGTTCGGCGGGTTTTCGCAGGTGGGCGGCGGCCCGCCCTGCGACGCCGACCTCTTGAACGACGTCGACAACTGCGGCGCGTGCGACAACAAATGCCTCCTGCCGAGCGCCTTCCCGCGCTGCGAGCAGGGCGTCTGCGTCGTCGACACGTGCGTGGCCGGCGCCTACGACGTCGACGGGGATCCGAAGAACGGCTGCGAGTACGCCTGCCCGGTGCCGGTCCTCGGCCCCGAGCAATGCAACGGCATCGACGACGATTGCGACGGCAAGGTCGATTCGGCCGACCCCGATCTCGTCCCGCCCTCGAACCTCTGCACCGTGACGGCCGGGACGCCCTGCGAGGGGACGATGGTCGTCTGCAACGGCTCGTCGGGCTGGTCGTGCGTGTATCCGCCCGAGGTCGAGGTCGTCTCCGGCTTCGTGCGGATCACCGAGACCCGCTGCGACGGCGTCGACGGCAACTGCGACGGCAGCGTGGACGAGTGGTTCCAGGAGCTCGGCTCGGCCTGCGACGACGGCGGCCTCGGCAAGTGCGCCGATGTCGGCGTGGTCGTCTGCGACCCGACGAACCCGGCCACGACGACCTGCGATCTCTCGGTGCTGCCCGACGCGCTCCCGCCGACGGCCGAGTCATGCAACGGCGCCGATGACGATTGCGACGGGTTCATCGACGAGGAGTTCGATCCTTCCGCGTTCGACATGGATCCCATTCCCGGCTCGAACCCGCCCGCCTTCGTGGATCGTTACGAGGCCTCGCGGCCCGACGCGAACATGCAGGCGGCCGGCATCCTGGAAACCGTGGCCTGCAGCAAAGGCTCGGTCTTGCCCTGGACCGGCGGGTCGTACACCGAGGCCGCGGCCGCATGCGCGGCGCGTGGACCGGGCTTCCGGCTCTGCTCCGCCGTCGAGCTCGAAGCGGCCTGCCGTGGCCCTGCGAGCATGTTGTATCCGTATGGCGCGACGTACGACGGCATGGCCTGCCTCGGCGTGGACAACCCCGCGGCCATGGGCGGGGCCGCCGCGACGGGCAGCCTCGCCGCGTGTGTCTCGGGCGCGGGTCCGCGGGATCTCTCGGGCAACGTGACCGAATGGACGCGCACCCAGACGAACGCCGCGGCCGCGCCGAACCGGATCTTCCAGCTTCACGGCGGTTCGTACCTTTCTCCGCAGCTCGGCCTCGCCTGCACCATGGAGCTCCCGGCCCGCGCGGCCGAGGGGACCCTCCTGCCGAACATCGGCTTCCGCTGCTGCCGGCAATAGTTTTCCCCCGACGAGCGGGGTAGAGTCGCGTCCGTGACGCCTCTGCCCCCCATCGCCACCAAGCACCTCTTCCGTGACGTCTCCGCGGCCCTGCACGAGCTGCTCGGTTCGCTCGGCCCGGACGACTGGAGCAAGCCGACGGTGCACGCGACGCGGGACGTGAAGGACCTGGCGGCGCACCTGCTCGACGGCTCGTTCCGGCGGCTCTCGTTCCAGCGGGATGGGCAGTTCATCCCGGCGCCCGAGATCCGCTCGTTCGAGGCGATGGTCGAGTTCATCCAGCGCCTCAACACCGAGTGGATGCTGGCGGCGCGGAGGCTCTCGCCGCGCGTGCTCATGGACCTGCTCCGCCGCGCCGACGAGGAGGTCGCCGTGCTCTTCGACGGGCTCGATCCGGAGGGACCGGCGATCTTCAGCGTGGCCTGGGCAGGCGAGGAGTGGTCGCAGAACTGGTTCGACGTGGCGCGCGAGTACACGGAGAAGTGGCACCACCAGCAGCAGATCCGCGACGCCGTAGGCCGGCCGGGCCTGAAGGAGCGGCGCTACATGCACCCTGTGATCGACGCCTTCCTGCGAGGCGCCCCGCACGCCTATCGCAATGTCCCGGCTGCGGACGGCGCGGGGGTCGACTTCGTGATCACGGGCGAAGCGGGCGGGACGTGGCACCTCGCGCGCGCAGCAGATCGGTGGGAGCTCGTGACCACACGGGAGACGCCGGCGCAAACGACGGTGGAGCTCGACGCGGACAGCGCGTGGCGGCTCTGGACGAAGGGTCTCGACGCGGAGAAGGCACGGGCACAGGCTGTGGTGCACGGGGACGAGGCGCTCGCGGCGCCGATCTTCCGGATGGTCACGATCATGGCCTAGCGTGCATCTGAAGCACACTCGTAGTAAGGCCTCGGCCATGCACGTCGCGATCACGGGTGCGTCCGTTGGCATCGGGGAGGCCTTGGCGCGCGCGTTCGCCGCGAAGGGCGCGGTCGTCTCGCTCGTCGCGCGGCGCAAGGAGCGGCTCGACGCCATCGCACGGGAGCTCTCGGGCCAGGCCTTCCTCCACCAGGCCGACCTCTCGCGCCCGGAGTGCGCGACCGACTGGATCGCGCCGGCCGAGAAGGAGCTGGGTCCCATCGACGTGCTCGTGAACAACGCGGGCGTGCAGACCGTCGAGCCGACGGAGCTTGCCGGGGTCGACGCGGGCGAGATGCTCCTACGCTTGAACGTGCTCACGCCGCTGCGCCTCACGCGCGCCGTCCTGCCGGGCATGCTCGCGCGGCGGAGCGGGGCGATCGTCGACATCGCCTCCATGGCAGCCATCACGCCCATGCCAGGCATGTATTATTACAATGCCTCGAAGGGCGCGCTGGCGAATGCCTCGGAGGGCCTGCGGGGCGAGCTGCGCGGCACGGGCGTGCACGTGGTCACGGTGTATCCGGGCCCGGTCGACACGGACATGGGGCGCAAGGGCTACGAGAAGTACGAGCCCTCGCTCACGGCACGGCTCTCACCGGTGGGCACGGCAGACGGGCTCGCGCGGCTCGTGGTGCGCGCTGTCGAGCGGAAGAAGGCGCGCGTCGTGTACCCGCGTTCCTATGGCGTGGCGCTCTGGTTCCCGCGGATCGCGCGGTGGGTGACGTCGCGGTTCTCGCCGCCGATCAAGCGGCTCTCGGCTTAGCTGGGGCCGCTGCGCCGGGGCGCTGCCCCGGACCCCGCGGGGGCTGTCCGCCCCTCGACCCGGACCAGGCACGGCCTGGACCGAAGGTGGAAGAACTGCGCGATGCGCAGTTCTTCCAACGGGCCGGTGGCAAGACCATGGAGGTGGGTTTCAAGCCGGCGACGTGCACGCTGCCGGTTGAACCTGCAGCGCCGCGCTTTGCGTTGGCAGGGTCGTCGCAGGTCTTGACCCTGGCCGTTCGATGAACTGCGCATCGCGCAGTTCATCGACCCCGGGTCCAGCGCCTCGCTGGTCCGGGTCCAGGGGTGGACAACCCCTGGGTTTGGGGCGTAGCTCGGCTTGCCGAGCGTAGCCCCATCGTTGACCAGACGGGGCCCGGGGTGAAACCCCGGCGCTACGCCATCTCTTAGAAAAAACCGCCTTCGAGCATCGAGGCGAGCAGCTCCTCGTCCTCGGGGGATTTGTCCGTGCGGGCTTCGGCTGTGGACGGGTCCTTCGACGGGGGCGTGTCTGCGGGGGGAGCGGGCGGGGGCTCCCGGAAGTTGGGGCAGCCCCGCGTCGCGCACTCCACCGTCAAGACCCCCACGTAGGTCACTCGCGCGCCGCAGCGGGGGCAGACGGTCATCCCTTCACCTCGTACTCGCTTTGCAGGAGCTTTGCGATCGTGGCGAGCTGCATGTTCGACGTGCCTTCGTAGATCTTCCCGATCTTCGCGTCGCGGAAGAACTTCTCTGCGGGGTACTCCTTCGTGAAGCCTACGCCGCCGAAGAACTCCACGCAGAGCGACGCCGTCCGCTCGGCGACCTCGGACGAGAACAGCTTTGCCATCGCGGCTTCTTTCAGGAAGGGCAGACCGGCGTCCTTGCGGCGCGCGGCGTTGTAGACCATCAGCCGCGCGGCTTCGATCTCCGTCGCGACGCGGGCGTACTGGAACTGCATCCCTTGGAAGCTTGCGATCGACTGACCGAACTGCTTGCGCTCGAGCATGTACCGCATCGCTTGGTCGAACGCGCCTTGCGCGAGGCCGATCATCTGTGCGCCGATGCCGATGCGACCTTCGTTCAGCGTCTCGATCGCGATCTTGTAGCCCTTGCCGACCTCGCCGAGCACGTTCTCTGCGGGCACCTCGCAGTCCTCGAGGACGAGCTCGCACGTGCTCGACGCGCGGATGCCGAGCTTGTTTTCCTTCTTGCCCACGGAGAAGCCCGGGAAGTTGCGCTCCACGAGGAAGGCCGTGATGCCGCGGTAGCCCTTGCTCGGGTCCACGTTTGCGAGGACCAGGAAGAGCGAGCTCTCGTTGGCGTTCGTGATCCAGAGCTTGCGCCCGTTCAGCACCCAGCGGCCGTCCTTCTGCGTCGCGCGGGCTTGGAGGGCGAACGCGTCGGAGCCGCTGCCGGCTTCGCTGAGCGCGTACGAGCCTACCCAGTCCTTGCAGAGGCGGGGCAGGTACTTCTCCTTCTGCGCGTCGTTTGACCAGCGCAGCAGCGCGTTTGCGACGAGCGTGTTTTGCACGTCCACGAGCACGCTCACGCTTGGGTCGACGACGGCGAGCGCCTCGACGGCGAGGATCGCGTTGAAGAAGCTCGACCCGGCGCCGCCGTAGGTCTCGGGGATCTCGACGCCCATGAGGCCGAGTTCGAAGAGGGACGGCAGGAGCGCGGGATCGAGCGCGCCTTTCTCGTCCATCTCGCTGACGAGCGGCGCGACGCGCTTCTTCGCGAAATCGAGCACTGAGTCGCGGAAGAGCGTCTCTTCCTCGGACAGGTGCGTGAGGGGGGGATGCGACACGTGTGATCTCCTTGGTAGCCCCAGGCGTCGAGGGGTCGGGGGCTCGGGGGCTCTGCTCGGCTTGGCCGGGTGGAGCCCCTGAACGTTGAAAGCGGGGGCGGATTATGGGGGGGCGTGTGCGGGGTCGTCAACCGAGCCGACGGGGCGGCGGGATTACCATTGCCAGCGCAATCGCACCATCGTCCCGGGGACGAAATGGAACGTCTTCTGGCCGTTGATGGGGGCGTCCTTCTCGTCGAGCACGGTGACTTCGACGCTCTTGCCTTGGACCCAGGTCTCGCCGACCTCGCCTTCGGCCACGAGCAGCCAGTCGCTCTCGGCGCCGTTTTTGCCGATGACGCGGAAAATCTCGGCCTTGTTGCCCTTCTGCGGCACGGTTTGGCTCGTCGCCACGAGGGGCTCGATGAGCAACTTCTTGCCGGCCTTCAGCTTGACTTTGCCGTGGATTTCCGCTTGGTGGATGACGATCTCGGTCGTGTACTTGCCGGGGGGCGGCTCGGGGTTCGCGGCCGTGGCGGATGGCGTGGCCTTGGGCGGGGGCGGCGTGGGGGCGGTCGCGACGGGCGGCGGGGGCGTGACGTGCGGCTGCGGCGGGGGCGGGGGCGGCTGCCCGCCGCCGCAGGCTGCGACGCCCAGCGCGAGCGCGAGGGAAATCCTCATTGAAAAACTCCACGTCATCGGTCGCATCTTCGTCCCTCGCCTCCCCGCGGCTCTGTGCCAGCGTCCTTGGTACAGCAAGTCGGGCGGGCCACGCTAGCAGGATTTTGACCTCCCTCGGGTGACGCAACGGCAGGTGGGAAGAGCGTGGATCAGAGTCGATTCGTTGACGGATCGAGGCGCCGCGTCTCGACGGCGCTGGGGCCGTGATAGAAGGCGATTCCATGCGTCGCCTCCGCTCCGCCTCGATGTTCGTCGCTGCGTGCGTTTGTTCTTCCGGCTGCGCGGAGAGCGCCTCGAATCCGAAGACATCGCCCAGCGCGGAGAGCGCGCCTGCGGCCGCTTCTGCTTCCGCCTCCGCTTCCGCTTCCGCCTCCGCGCCGCCTCCTGATTCTCGCCGCGCCTACATTGTCGCGGCGATGGGCGATTCCCTCACGGATGCCCGCTCCCACGGCGGCAAGTTCCTCGACTATCTCCACGCGCATTGCCCCGAGAGTCGATTCGACAATTACGGCATCGGCGGACAGATGGTGAACCAGATGCACCGCCGCTTCGCGCGCGACGTGCTCGGCGAGCCCCCGCCTTCGGACAAACTGGCGTACACCCACGTCATCGTCTTCGGCGGCGTGAATGACCTTTACAGCGACGAGACGGCCTTCCGCACGCCCAAGCTCATCCAGAACGACCTCGCGGGGATGTATACCCTCGCGAAGGGGCGCAAGATGCAGGTCGTCGCCTTGACCGTCGCGCCCTGGGGCGGTTTTTCCAAATACTGGAACGACAAGCGCGCGGCGGCCACGGCGCAGGTGAACGAGTGGATTCGCGCGCGCAAGGCCGCGGGCGAGGTCGATCACGTGGTCGACGCTTTTGTGTTGCTCTCGTGCGGCAATCCGAACCGGCTTTGCCCCGAAGATGCGGCGCCCTTCAAGGACGGGCTGCATTTCGGGCCGAAGGGACATGAAAAGCTCGGCGAGGTGCTTTTGCGCGAGGTGTTTGCGGATTGCCGCTGAGGGAAGCGCGCCAGGCCCCTCGAAGAAACGGAGAGCCCACATCTCCCCTTCGCGACCCCCGCGAAGCCGTCCCGCATCGAACGAGCCCGCTTCCCGACCCCCGTGAAGCCGTCGCTCTGTGTGCGGAACTACGGACCGGCCGCCGCGAAGCCTCTCCGTGACGTACGGAACGCCGTCGCGGGCGTCGGTGTCGCGTCCTCTTCTCTACGTCACGCCCGCGCGACGCGTCCGGGCTGGACACGGTCGGGCCGTGGCGCGTGAGGTTCCTCTCTCGAACGAGGCGTGGGCGCATCGGATCACGTACATTGCCCCCGCATGGGGTTCGTCGAGGAGCTGAAACACGGACGGCGTGGCGTTCGATTCGCCGTGCCGCAGGGGTTCGAGGTCTCGGAGGAGACCGACCGCTCCGCCCTGCTCGTCGACAAGGCCCGCGGCTTTTCCCTCTCGCTCGGGGTGTTCACGCACCGCCTCGACCTCCTGCCCGCGCACGACGCGCTCCTCCGCCGCGACGTCGAGCGGCACGCCCGGGACCTCTTCGAAACGTGCTTCCGATCGACCCCGCCCGCGGATCCAAAGGCGCGTCCCCGCACGGACGACAAGGCCTGGTCGCCGGTCGTCGAGGTCGCGCCGGTCACGATCGGCGCCGCCCGCGCGCTTCGCGTGGTGCATCGCCTCTGGTACGAGCCGGGCCGCGAGACGTTGATGGGCCACCTCCTCGTGCCGCTCGCGCGGGGCCTCTTCGAATGCCGCGTCCTGCCGCCCACGTCGCGGCTGACCGGCGTCCGCGAGGCGGCCGTGGCCGATCGCGCGGCCGCCTCCCTCGCCGGCACGGATCCCGCGGCCTTCTTGCGGGCCATCGATCAACGCGCCTCCGACGATCCCGCGCTCGACGCCTCGTTCCCGCGGCATCCGCTCAGCGTGGCGCGAAAGGGACTTCAGCTCCTGCTCGAAGAAGCCGCGCTCGAAATCCTCGAGCCCGACGTGGCGACGCGCCCCGGCGAGGTCGAGATCACGGCCGCCGGATTCGCCGTCACGCCGCCGCCTCGGTATCGGCTCGTCGAGAAGGATCCGCCTTCGCCGAAGCTCGCGTCGTGGAGCCGCGTTTCTTTCTCGGGGACCGATGGAATCCAGCTCCTCACGGTCTCGCGGACGGGGACGCGCCTGCCCGCGCGCAAGGGTCGACAGCTCGCGCGGATCGCGGAGGAGCTCACGCGCGCGTCCGTGCCCGCGGGCGCCGAGGCCGTACGCGTGAGCGCGGTCGCGCTCCCGGACGAACGCGGGCGTTCGCATGCGGAGACGTATCACGCCTATTCGAAGGGCGCGTCGCGGCAACAATCGCTCTTTCGCTGGTTCACCGAGCCCGATGGCGAGGTCGTGATGATCGCGCTCGGCGCGGCGATGTGCGTGCCCCTGGACGAGCTCGCGGAGGACGCGGAGGCCGTGGTGCGATCGTTCCGGCGGCTCGGGGCGAAGAAATGGTGGCAGATTTTTTGAACCGCCGGCCTTTCGGCCATGCGCATCAATCCGAGCTGGGGCACGAGAGGGAGAGGTTTCCGTCTTCGTCCTGCATGCAGATCGGGCACATCGCCAGGTCCTTCCAGCAGGTGCAGTCCTTCGGCATTCCTTGCGGCTGGCATTCGGCGGGCAGGGTCACGCACGCGTACGAGAAATAGACGGGATCGTTCGTGCAAGCCTCTTGCCCGACGGCACAGAAGAACGGTCCACACGCGAAATGCCCCGCGGGCGCCGCGCAGGTGCCCGTCGTGCCGAGGTCGACCCCCGCGGCGCGCGCGGCGCATGCGTCGGGATACACGGTCCCGTCGCATCCGCACACGGGCTTTGCGTCGGGCGTGCACGGGGGAACCACCTTGCACTCACTCTTCTCGCCCTCGGACCCGCAAGCGCCGAAGCTGTCGTACGCGCAATAAGACCCGTCCGCGCAAGGGGCCTCCGGGCCGCATTGTTGTCCACCGGGATCGCCGGGGTCGAACCCGCCGCCGCCTGCGCCGCCTGCGCCGCCCGTGCCGCCCGTGCTGCCCGTGCCGCCCGTCGCTCCCGATCCGCCCGCGGAGCTGCTCCCCGTGGACGCAGGTTCTACCTCCGGCGCACACGCCCCGATCGTCGCCGCGCTTCCCAGGAGCCAAACCAGCCACGTCGCCCCGATGCATCTCGCGTATCGCATGACACCCTCTTCCCGCGGATAAAGTAGCGCGGATCCTTTCGAGCGGGACGACGATTCGGAGGCCCCCACGACGGACCTGTTGCGCACCGCGGTTCGAGGACACTACGATGCGTCCCTCGCTCCACCGCGTTCCGCCATGACGTACGATCTCAAGACCGCCAATGCCCCCCGCATGACGGGCCTCGCGCTCGAAGCCGCAGCGCTCGCCCTCGAAAACCCGGCCACGGGGCACCTCCTCGGGCAGAAGCTCCTGAAGGACCTCGGCATCCTGGAGCTCCGGTACTCGCTCCTCCCCGAGGCGCCCTCCGTCGCGCCGACCCTGCCGCGCCCCGCGAGCTTTTCGGCCGCGGCCGCGCCGCCCGTCGACCTCGAAGGCCTCGCGCGCTCCGCCCGAAAGACCCCGGGGTTCGCCTTCGAGTCGGCCGTGGACTTCGTCGCCGCCTACCGCGAGGGGCGAACCGATCCGGTGGAGGTCGCCGAGCGTTTCCTCGCGGCGGCTCTGCGTCTCGACACCGGCGAGCGCGCGCTCCGGGTGTTCATCGAGCGAAACACCGATCGCCTGCTCGCCGCGGCGCGCGAGAGCCGCGAGCGCTATCGCAAAGGCGCGCCCCTCGGCCCGCTCGACGGCGTGCCCGTGTCCGTGAAGGACGAGCTCGACGCGGAAGGGTATTGCACGACCGTCGGCACGCGGTTCTTGAAGCTCCGGCCGACCGAGGACGCGACCACGGTCCGCCGCCTGCGCGAGGCCGGCGCGTTGATCCTCGGCAAGGTCAACATGCACGAGATCGGGATCGATACCTCGGGCTTCAATGCCCACCACGGGACGCCGACGAACCCGTATGCGCCGGGGCATTACACGGGCGGCTCGTCGAGCGGATCGGCCGCCAGCGTCGCGGCCGGGTTTTGCCCGATCTCGATCGGCGCCGACGGCGGCGGCTCGATCCGCATTCCCGCCGCGCTCTGCGGCATCGTCGGGCTCAAGGCCACGTGGAGCCGCATCAGCGAGCACGGCGCTTATCCGCTCTGCGCCAGCGTCGGCCACGTCGGCCCGCTCGGCGCCACGGTGCGGGACGTCGCCCTCGCGTATGCCCTCATGGCCGGCCCCGACGCAAAAGATCCGAATTCGCTCCATCAGCCGCCCCATCACCTCGACGGCCTCGGCCGCGAGGACCTCGAAGGCGTGCGCATCGGCGTGTATCGCCCCTGGTTCGAGCACGCCACGCCCGAGATCGTCCGCGCCGCGGAGGGCGCGATCGAGCTTTTCCGCTCCCGGGGCGCGAGGATCGTCGAGGTGGAGATCCCCGAGCTCGAGCGTGCGCGCGTGGCGCAGGGCGTCACCATTCTCTGCGAAATGGCGTCGGGCATGGCGCGGCTCGACGCCGAGCACCGGAAATCGTTCGGGCTCGGCGTGCGGATCAACCTGGCGATGGGGCGGGCGATCGCGGGCATCGATTACGTGCAAGCGCAGAAGGTGCGGACGCGTTTCTCCGAGCACCTCGCCCGGGTGTTCCAGGCGGTGGACGTGATCGTCACGCCGACGACCGCGCTCACGGCGCCGCGCATCGCGGACGACGTGTTTCCGCGCGGCGAGAGCAACCTGGAGGTGACGAGCGGGCTCATGCGGTTCGTATATCCGGCGAACCTCACGGGCAACCCCGCGCTCAGCGTGCCCGGCGGGTATGGCGCGAGCGGGCATCCGATCGGCATTCAGCTCCTCGGGCGTCCCTGGGAAGAGCACCTCCTTTTGCGTCTGGGGGAGGTGCTGGAGCAAAACGTGCCGCGGAGGGCGCCGTCGATTCACGTGCGGCTGCTCGAAGGGGCCTGACGCGCATTGACAACGAGCCCACGCCCCGGAGACGATGCCCCGCGCATGGAGGCAGCCCCGCTCCCGCGTTCGCGCTCTCGCCTCGGGCCGCTCCTCTTTCTCGCCCGAAAGAGCCTGCTCGGGAGCCGCTTCACGTTCGCGCTGCTCGTCCTTTCGGTCGCCGCGGGCGCAGGGTTTCAGATTCCCAATACGGCGAACCTCGCCGGCTTCTCCGAGGCCCTGCTCGAAGAGGAGCTGCGGCACGGGGGCGGTGACGTGCGCGTCGAGCCACGGGAGAAGCGGCACTTCGAGGACGGCGCCGCCGCGGCCGCGCGGGTGTCCGAGGCCGCAGGCGCGTCCGTCCGCGCCGCCGTGCCCGTCCTCGTCCTGCCTGGCGCGGTCGGCAAGGGCGGCCGGTTCCAGAATGCGCTCGTCTACGGCTACGACTTCCCCGGGGAGCCCGCGCTGCGGCCCTTTCACTTGACGAGCGGCGCGCTCCCCGCGCCCGGCGATACGAACGGGGTCCTGCTCGGCACGTCGCTCGCGAACCGGCTCGGTGTGAAGGTCGGCGACGCCGTCGACCTGCGGATCATCCTCGGCGGCCCGCCCGGCGGCGCCGGCGAGGCTGTGGGCGGTCCGCCCGGCGGCGCCGGCGAGGCTGTGGGCGCGACCGTCATGACCGTGCGGGGCCTCGTCTCGGGCAGCGCCGGCGCCTACCGCAGCGCCTTCCTCGACCGCGCCTCCCTCGCCGAGAAGACCGGCGCCCGGGCCGCCGCCTCCGCCATCCACGTCCACCTCGACGACCACTTCGCCGCCTCGGACCTCGCCCCGCGCCTCGAAGCCCGCCTCCCCGAGGCCCGCGCCGTCGGCTGGAAGGAGGACGACCCCTACGTCACGAACTACCTCGCAGCGAACCGCACCATCAACGCCGTCTCCTACGCGATGGTCGTCGCGGCGATCAGCATCCCGGTCTGGGCCCTCTTCCACATCCACGTCCTCGGCCGCCGCCGCGAGATCGGCATCCTCGCGGCGCTCGGCTTCTCCCGCCGCGAGATCTTCGGGCTCTTCCTCCTGCAGACCCTCGTCGTCGCGCTCGCCGGGCTCAGCGCGGGCGCGGCGCTCGGCTACGGCATGTTGCTCTACTTCGACGCCTACCCGATCTTCTCGTGGGAGGCGCTCGTCGTCCGCCCCGTCGTCACGGCGGCCGTGCTCGCCGGCCCTTGCCTCGCCGTCCTCGCGACGACGTTGCTCGCCGGCAGCGTCCCGGCCTGGCGCGCGGCCCGCACCGACCCGGCGCGGGTTCTCCGAAGGATCGACTGATGCCGAAGGTTCTGCGCTGCGAGAGCCTCGTGCGCCGTCTCGGCGGGCATGACGTCGTCCGCGGCGCGTCGCTCGACCTCGACGAGGCCGAAGCCGTCGCGCTCGTGGGCCCGAGCGGCTGCGGCAAGACGACGTTGCTCCAGATGATCGGCTTGCTCGATCGACCGAGCGCCGGTCGTGTCGTCCTCGCTGGTCACGACGCCTGGTCACTCGACGATGCAGTGCGCGCCGAGGTGCGGCTCGCGTGGATCGGGTTCGTGTTTCAACAGAACAACCTCGTCGAGGCGCTGAGCGCGCGGGAGAACGTGGCGCTGCCCGCGTGGCGGCTCGGCTCGTCGCGCCGCGAGGCCGAGCGCGCGGCGGACGCGCTGCTCGAACGGTTCGGCCTCGCCGCGCGCCGCGACGCGCCTGCATCACAGCTCTCCGTGGGCGAGGCGCAACGCGTGGCCATCGCCCGCGCGCTCGTGAACCGCCCGCGCCTCGTGCTCGCCGACGAGCCAACGGGCAGCCTCGACAGCACGTCGGCCGACGTCGTGATGGAGGCGCTCGCCGCGGCCTCGGCCCTCGGCGCGGCGCTGCTCGTGGTCACGCACGATCTGCGGATCGCGGCGCGAGCGGGCCGGACCTTGGAAATGCGCGACGGGCGGTTCTGAGGAGCAGGAACGCGGCGAGACAAATGGCCGCCGTGAGCGTCACGACGCCCGTGTACTTCAAGGGACCCGGCCACGCGAGGCGTGCGGCGGCGATCTGGAGGAGGACGACGATCGGCAGGTGCGTGACGTACACGAAGTACGACGCATCGGCGAGCAAGCGGACGAGCGGGCGCGCGCGGGTGACGAGCCGGCCGCACGTGCCGAGAAAAACCGCGACGGCGAGGCACGAGAACGCCGCGCTCGTGACGAGCGCCCACGCGGGCGCGCGCGCAGGGGCGCCCGCCGCCGTGCTCGCGAGGAGCGGGGGGACGAGCGCGGCGAGCAGCACGAGCGCGAGCCCCACGAGCCACGGGAGCCTGCGCGTATACGCCGCGAGGCCTTCGGGATCGAGCAGCCACCCCCACGCGAAAAATACGGCGAAGTAAGCTGCGATCTGCGGTTCGACGAGGAACGAGAGCGGCGTGTCGAGCTGGAGCTTGCCCGCGACGAGCAGGACGACCGACACGGCGGCGATCGCGATCGCGGGCAAGGCGAGGGGCGCGCGCGCGGGGCGACGGGGCAGGACGGCGGCGAGCGTCGAGAGCAGGAGCAGGTAGTAGAGGAACCAGAGGTGCGCGAGCGTGACGGGGAGCTCGGAGGCATGCAGCGCGGGCACCTGGCTGCCCACCGCGGCGCGGCCTTCGAGGGTTCGTCCGTGGTCCCAGAGCGCGTTCATCGCCGCGGAGACCGGCACGAGCGCGAGGAGCAACGGGACGAGCACACGCGTGGCCCGCTCGCGGGCAAACCCCCGGAGGCCCCGGCGCGTGACGATGCCGCGCGAGACCATGCCGGAGAGGAGGAAAAAGACCGGCATCAGGAACGCGCGGCCCACCCACACCACGAAGTCCGCGGCGAGGTGCGTCGACCGATCCTTGATCGCCCAGCCGATCGGCGTCTCCAGGAACGAGAGCAGGCCGTGCAAGAGGACGACGAGCCCCGTGGCGAAGGCGCGCGCGCCGTCGAGCGCGTGGATGCGCCCCTCCTCGCGCTCCATCAGCCGCGCGGCCCCTGGGGGCGTTCGGCGTGCTCGCAGAGCAGACCTCCGAGCAGGTGATACTCGAGGTAGGCCCGCGCGACGTCGATCGCGCCGTCCATCTTGGCGCTCTTGCCGCCGAGCCCGATCTCGCCTTCGCCTTTCTGGAAACGAAACGCGAGCGTCTCACCCGCGCAAAACCCGCGCGTCATCACGGGTTCGAGCAGCGGCTCTCGATCGAGCCCGAACAGGAACAGATCCCGCTGCACGATCGACGAGAGTTTGTCCGAGAGCGCCGTGAGCGAGAGCTCCCACGCGCCCTCGCGTAGCATCGCGGCGACGGAGCCTTGGCGGATGAGGTCGGCGTTTGCTCCATCGAGGGATCGCAGCTCCGCGCGCACGAGCATCCAGGCGAGCCCGAGCGCGCCGAAGCCGAGCGAGAGATCCGCGACGCGATAGCCTTTCCGGTGCGGATCCTGAAACGAGCCGCGCGTGTTGTCGCGCATGGCCATGAGCGCCTTCACCACGCGATGCGCGATCGATGGCGCACGCACGAGCGCGCGCGCGCGTTCTTCCGTGTAGACCGTCTCGGGCCGCGGTCCTCCCTCGACGACGACGTCGAAGGGCTCGAAATCGGCGTCCGCGAGCGGCTCCTGTGTGCGCAGGTGCCGGTGCAGATCGAGCGACAGCGCGTCGCCTTTCTTGAAGATTTCGAGGTGGATCGCGATCGGCGTGCGCGCGCCCGTCGTCGTCGTGCCGTCAGCGAGGAACTCGAGATCGGCGATCAGCGTCTTTTCCAGGTAGCGGCGCGTGTTCTTCACCGTGATGCGCCGCGCGCGCCGATCGATCGTCACCTCGGTGTCGTCGTTCTCCAGCGCGAGCCGGTTGCTCTCGTTCGCGCCACGTCTGCCGACGCCCGCGAGCGGGCAAACGATGCGGCCGGGAAAATATCGTACGCCGCGTCTCCCATGGGTCTCGATGTCAGGCAACATTACGATGGTCCGGCTGGAATCATGCCGCGAGCGTGGTCCTGATCGTGTCGAAAAGCATAACGCACCTTGTCGAAGTTGTGTCGGTGTTAGATGTCTAACGAATAAATCGTTATCGAGGCGCGCGCGCGGCTTGTGGGTCGGCTTTGATCGCTTGTAACCTTTTCAAGTTCCGTGGCGCCATGTAGCGCCACCACAAACTCAAGAGAGGAGCCCTT
This sequence comes from Polyangium sorediatum, assembly GCF_029946465.1. Taxonomy (NCBI): domain Bacteria; kingdom Pseudomonadati; phylum Myxococcota; order Polyangiales; family Polyangiaceae; genus Polyangium; species Polyangium sorediatum. The sequence continues at coordinate 32,851 of NZ_JARZHI010000072.1, read as the reverse complement.
CATGGCGTATCGCACGAACACCCCGGAGCTTTACGAAGGCAGGCATTACGGCGAGAGCGAGCAGTGCGTCGCGCTCGTCAAGTTCGCCTGCGGCGCGCCCCACACCTCGGCGTGGAAGAAGGGCGCTCTCGTTCTCGGCAACGCGGCGATCCTGCCCGGCACGGCGATCGCGTGCGGCTGGGAGGACGGTCGTTACATGAGCCGCGCGCGTGGCAACCACGCGGCGATCTACCTCGGCCAGTTCGGCAACACGATCGAGGTCGTCGATCAGTGGTCGGGCGAGCCGGCGAAGCGCCGCTACAAGACGCACAAGCCCGAGAAGGCGTACTACATCATCGAAGGCTGAGAGGTGTATTCCCCAGGCTGCTGCGCGGCTCGATGCGTCGGTCGGCCTCGCTCGACGTACAGAGTACGCCTCGCTCGGCCTTCCTAGCCTCGAGCCGCTCGCGACGCCTGAGGAATACCCCTGGAGACGAAAGCCCGCTCGTGCTGGAAGGCGCGAGCGGGCTTCGTGTTTTTCCGGGGCGGGCGATCAAGCCTTCTGCAGGATCTCGTCCGCGGCGCGTTTGCCGCTCTCGATCGCGCCCTGCATCCAGCCGGCCCAGATCGAGGTGTGCTCGCCGGCGAAATGGATCCGGCCCTCCGACCGCGGGATCACCGCCATCATCCACCACTGGTTCGGCAGGATCTCCGTCCACGCGCCCTGCGACCACGGATCCTCGGCCCAGACCTTCATGTGGAACGAAAGCTTCTCGGCCTCGATGTCCGGGAAGAACTTCGCCATCTCAGCCTGGATGTACGCCTCGCGCTCGGGCGCGGCGAGGGCTGCGAAGTCGTCGGCATTCTCGCTTTGCATGTACGCGAGCAGGAGGCCCGTGTCGCCAGGCTGGGTCGCGCTCAGATCCCAGACGCGCTCGGCCTTCGTGTCCGTCTTCGCGAGCTTGAGCCCGCCGAGCTCGCCGAGCGGATCGTTCTTCCAGAATCGCGTCTTCGTCTGAAACATGGCGCGCGACGCCGTCATCATGTGGACCTCGTCCATCGCCTTCTGCTTGTCGTCCGGCAGCGCAGGCGAGAACGCGACGTCACGCAGCGGCTTGAAGGGGATCGTGCAGACGAGGTAATCGGCCTCGTACGTCTCCGACGTACCCTTTGCGTCGACCGTGACCGAGACCTTCGTGTCGTCCTGCGTGATCGATTTCACGACCCGCTCGAACTTCACCTTGCCGTCGAGTTTCTCGGCGAGCTTCTGCGCGATCTGATCGTTGCCGCCCTGGACGTGGTAGGTGAGGTCCCAGTCCTGGTCCGCGACCTCGAGCGCCATCCACGCGAGGCAGCCGATCTTGTAGACCTCGGTGCCGTTGTCCGACACGTAGAGCGGGAGCCACGCCTCGGTCGCGCCCTTTTCCTTGAGGAAATCGGTCATGACCATTTTGTCGTATTGCTCGAGGATGCCCTCGCGCGGGAAGCTCCCGTCTCGGGGATTGCCGAACGCCTCGAAATTGGCCGCGATGTACGTCGACCACATGCCGAGGCCTTCCATGGCCTCCTCGGGCGAGAGGCCCGCGAGCGGCCAGGGCGTGCCCTCCGTGTGAACGAAGCGTTGGCCCCCCAGGTAATACAGCGGCGTTCCGCCCGGGAACTCTTCGAGCTTCAGGCCGAGCTCCTCGACGTAGGCGATCGTGTGATCGTGCACGTCTGGAATACGCGTCGCCCCGAGCTCGGCATACTGGCCGTTCTCGAAGCCATCGCGCTGGGTCAGGACGCGGCCGCCGGCGTGGGCTTGCGCCTCCAGCACGGTGACGTCCCATCCCTTCTTTTGAAGCTCGTACGCCGCCGAGAGCCCGGCGAGACCGCCGCCGAGGACGAGCGCCTTTTTCGTCGATGCAGGCGGATTCGCCGGCGGTTGCCCGTCGTCCGACCCGCAGCCCGGCAGGTACACGGCGACGCCGGCCGCAGACAGGAGCTCGAGGAAGCGACGGCGATCGAACCTGGTCTTGCTTTTCATGAGGACCTCTTTGCGTTGCGCCGCATCCGCGCCGGGCGCCACGCGACCTCCCCCATGCCCCAATCCCGTCCCTGCGGCAATCAGGGTCGCACGGTATCGGCGTATCCACGAACGCTCCTATGTGTTCAAATTTACTAGGTAATTGTACTGCGCCAAACGCATGGCGTGAGCGTGGTTCCCCCTCTCACGTCGTCGCGAAAGGATTGACGCGGATGTGCGTCTCGGTTTACGCCCCTCGTATGCCGACCTTCATCGAGAAGCCGAGCCGCATCGAGGCGGCCGGGAACAAGCCGAAGCTCATCGACGAGTACGTGGGGCGCATCAACACGCGGACCGAGGGCGCGAGCGTGGCCCACATGCGGAGCCCCGGAGGCTGGGTGGAGCCCGGCCAGCGGCCGGCGTTCGACGAGTTCACGGTCGTGCTGCGCGGGTCGCTGCACGTCGAATACGAGGGAGGAGCGGTCGACGTGCGCGAAGGGCAGGCGATCATCACGCACAAGGGAGAATGGGTCCGCTACAGCACGCCCGGCGACGAGGGCGCGGAGTACATCGCGGTCTGCCTGCCGGCCTTCTCGCCCGCGACGGTGAACCGCGACGCCTGAGCCTCAGGGAGAGGGCGGCGGCACGATCACGAGATCCACCGCGCCGCGCGGGGCAATCTCGTACCTGTCGAGGTATTGCTGGGCAAACCCCGTGATCTCCACGGCGGTGCCCTTCGTGAGCTTCGTCGTATCGATGAGGGGTTTGTTGCCCGCAAAGCACACGTAAATCTCGACCTCGCCGGAGCCGTCGTCCACGTACGCCTTGATCCCATAGGGTTTGTCCTCGACGATGGGATTCGATACGATGCCCTTCACGCGGACGAGCAGGCCCTCGGTTGATTCGTTCACCTCGCCCGTCGCGACGTCCTTCGGCGTGACGGCCTCGATTCCCTGCAGGAGCTCGGGGCCGGTGACATTCGTGACGAGCACGGTCTGCTTGGAGACCTGCGCGATTTTGCCGATGACGCGGATCTTCGCCCCGATGAGGATCTTCAGCTCCTCGTAGAGGCTGACATAAATGCCGCCGGTATCGTCCTGGATCGCGAATCCGAAGTCCCCCGTGGCCGTGACGAACGTGCCCGCCGGGACGCTGACGAACCCCTCGATCTGCGTGTATTCATCCACGGGCAGGGCGCGGGCTTCGGCGATGGGGACGACCTCCGGAGCGGGGAGGGGCTCCGACGTCGGGAGCTCGTCGGAGCCGCAGCCGTTGAGAAGCGCGGCGAGGGGAACCACGAGGAGGAGAGCGCGGGGGTGCATCCGCAGGATCTACCGCGCCGGGGTCGTGCCGCGCAAGGCAGAGGGCTTCAGGGATAGACGGGGCAGCGCGGCGCGGTGTATTCGCCGTTGGGATTGGCAGCCCAGAGCGGGCCCGTGAGCTCGATCCGGAAACGCACCTCGGTGTCGTCGATCGAGAGGATTTCCAGCGTGCCCGCGCCGATCGACCCGCCGCCCCACGGGCAATCCTCGGGGTTCGGCGAGTTCATGTCGCCGGTCTCGGACATGTAGCTGTACGCCAAAAGCTCCGGGCTCTCGAGGTCGTAGACGCCGACCTGCTGCAGCGCCGGGGGGAGCGCGATGCTGAGCTGAAAATGACCGCCGCAGGTCAGGTCCGTGGTGGGAGAGCCGCAGGAGGTGCCGAGGTCGGAGATGCGAAGGAAGAGGTCGTCTGGATTCAGCTCCGGCTCAGCGCCCGAGCTGACGGAGGTGCCGCCGGTCGGATCCTGGTTGGCCCAGTATTCGTCCCAAAGAACTTCGAGCTGCGCGCGGGTGAGGGCGACCGCGGGCTGCGCCGGATCGGGGGTGTCGTCGCCGCTGGAGGTGCTGCCGCCGGCACCGCCGGCACCGCCGGTGCCGCCCTGGCCGCCGGTGCCTTGGCCGGCGTTTTTCTCATTGCTGCCACCTTGGACGACGTAGTTGCCGCAGGCGGCGAGGAGGATGGGGAGGAGAACGAAAGGAAGGCGCTTGAGGTTCATGCCCGCGACATGAGCACGTTCCGGGCCAGGCTGGAGAGCTTGGGATTTCGCGGCTTTGTGGGGATCTGTGCCAGGTGTGTCGGCACATTGTGTCCAGGTGTGCCGAGATGGGACGGGAGAGGTGGGCGCTTGGCCCAACCGCTTTACCGCGGCACGAAATCCAGCGACGCCGAATTGATGCAATAGCGCATCCCCGTCGGAGGCGGGCCGTCGAGGAAGACGTGTCCGAGGTGGGAGTCGCATTTCGCGCAGCGGACCTCGGTGCGGTGCATGCCGTGGCTCGTGTCTTCGATCTCCTTGACGATGTCCTTCGCGATCGGGGCCCAGTAGCTCGGCCAGCCGCTGCCGGAGTCGTATTTGGTGGTCGAATCGAAGAGCGGCTCGCCGCAGCAGACGCAGACGTAGCGCCCGTCGGCCTTGTGGTTCCAGAACTTGCCCGTGAAGGCCCGCTCGGTGCCGCCGCATCGGCTGACGCGGTATTGCTCGGGAGAGAGGCGCTCGCGGTAGGGATCCTCGCGCTCGGGTTGGCTCGACATGAGAAAGGTCCTCCGGCCCGCATCCTAGCGCGAGGCGCCCCGCCGTTCGAGCCCCGCCGAACGAGCAGGGCCGAGGCGCGCTTGACGGGCCTCGGGGGAGGCTGTAGCGGCTAGGAGGCCCCTGCTGATGGAGGTGTGACGCCGTGGCTGCCAAGATGCCCCTCGTGACCGAGGACGAGTACATCGAGCGCGAGCGCAAGAGCCTGGTCAAGCACGAGTTCTGTCGTGGTGTGATCACGGCGATGGCCGGCGCCTCGGCGCGGCACAACGCGCTCTGCGCGAACATGATCGGGCTCCTCTTCGGCGCCCTTCGTGGAGGCCCATGCGCCGTCCTGACGAGTGATCAACGCGTCCACGTCGAGGCGACGGGGCTCTTCACCTACCCCGACGTCGTGGTCGTCTGCGGCGCGCCGCAGTTTCACGCGAAGTACCGCGAGAACCTCTTGAACCCCCGGGTCCTCGTGGAGGTCCTCTCGCCCACGACGGCGCGGCACGACCAGACGTCCAAGTTCTCCCATTATCGGATGATCCCCTCGCTCGTCGAGTACGTGCTCGTGTACCAGGACGAACGACGGATCGAGCACTACCGGAAGCTTCCCACGGGGCAATGGTTGCTCACGGAGTGCACGGGCGAGGAGGCGAGCGTGGAGCTGCCCGCGCTCGGATGCACGATCCAGCTCACCGACGTGTATGCAGGGGTCGACCGGTTCGCGCCGGAGGCAGAGCGCCAGGGAAATGAGGGGAACGAGCCCTGAGCGGGCTCACCCCTCGACGAAGCTGTCCTGATACCCCGGATCCTCCGCCCCGAGCGCGGCCTCGGTCGGGAGGAGCGGATCAAACGTATCGATCATGACCGCGAGCTCGCTCGTCTCCTTCGTGCCGATGCTGGCCTCGTAGGAGCCCGGGTGCGGGCCGTGCGGGATGCCCGCCGGGTGGTGGGAGATGCTGCCCGGTCCGACGCCGCGGCGGGACGTGAAGTTGCCGCGGCAATAAAAGAGGAACTCGTCGCAGTCGTACGACGAATGCGGGTACGGGCAGGGGATCGCCTGCGGGTGGAAATCGACGACGCGCGGGACGAAGCTGCAAATGAGCGCGCCGCGCGCGGCGAAGGTCCCGTGCCAGTCGGGCGGCAGGTGCACGAGGCCCGCCCGCGGCTGGAAGTTCAGGATCGGGAAGACGAACGGATAAACCGTCCCGTCCCAGCCGACGACGTCGAGCGGCGAATGCGCCATCGAGAAGCCGTGGAAGCCGCCGTCGCGCTTGACCACGAGCTTGCGGATCCCCTCGTCCATGGGCCCGACGAAGCTCGGCTTCTTGAAGTCGCGGTGGCAGTACGGCGCGTCCATGCGGAGCTGCCCGACGTCGTTGCGCCATTTCGAGGGGATGTGGATCCCGCCGATGGCCTCGATGCACAGCCACGATTGCAGGCCCGCGTCGGGGATGAAGCGATAAAAGAGGCCCCGCGGGACGTAGATGTAATCGTCCTTCTCGTACCGGAGGTCGCCGAGCATCGTCCGCAAGAGGCCGCTGCCCTCGAAGACGTAAAAGAGCTCGTCGGCGTCGGCGTTCGAGAAATAGACGGGATCGGGCGCGTCCGGGCGGGCGATGCCGAGGACGACGTCGCCGTTGTAGAGCAGAGGGACGCGCCCGTCGATCTGCGGGCCGCTCGGCGTCGGGACCGAGGTCGATCGATAATGGCGCTTCGCCAGGGGGCGCTGCGGGGCCGGCGTCGGGAGCGCGAACCCGTGTTCGGCGGGCGCGACGCGGTGCTCGTGCGGGCGCCGCTCGTGATACGCAATGGTGTAGGGCCCGTCGAACCCGCGACGCGTCAGGCACTCCTCCCAGCGGAGCGCGCCTTTCGCGTCGCGGAGCACCGTGTGGTGCTTCGGCGGCAGCTCCCCGAAGGCGAGGCGCTCGATCACGCGACCTTGCCTTCCGTCTTCTGCTGCCGCTCGATGCTCTCGAAGAGCGCGCGGAAATTGCCGCCGCCAAACCCGCGATCGCCCTTGCGCTGGATGATCTCGTAGAAGAACGGACCGGCGTGCGGATCCCCGTGCGTCCCGGAGGACTCCTTGAGGAAGATTTGCAGCAGGTATTTGCCCTCGGCCTCGCCGTCGACGAGGACTTCGAGGTTGCGCAGCACGTTCACGTCCTCGTCGATCTGCTGGACGCCGAGCGACTTCAGCCGCGCAGGCAGCACGTCGTAATACGAGCCCGGCGTCGGCATGAACTGGATGCCGAGCTCGCGCATGTGCTTCACGCTGGTGAGGATGTCCTTCACCGCGATCGCCGCGTGCTGGACGCCGTCGCCGCGGTGCTCCTCGTTGAAGATGTTGATCTGCGAGCTCTTGAAGTACGGCCGATACGGCTCGTTGTTCGCGAACTTCACGCCCGAGGCCGGATCCCACATGACGGCCGAGCGCAGGCCGGAGCCGTGATCGCCGCCCTTCTTGACGTCCTCGGTGTGGAACTGGATCTCCCAGAACCGCTCGAACCCGAGCACGTGCTCCATCCAGAGCAGCGCGGGCGCCATCGTCTGGAAGTTCGTCGTGATGTGATCGAAATGCGTGAAGCCGAGTGAGTTCTTGCCCCCGCGCGGCGTGTCGTAATGCACCGCGCCCGGGAAGAGCTTGCGATACCCCTTGCGCTCGACGAAGCGGAACGTCGTGTCGCCGAAGGGCGACGTGACCGAGAACGAGGCGAACTCGCCGCCGTCCTCCTTCACGCGTGTGATCTCGTCGATGGGCGTGCCGCCACGCCCGTCGAGCAGGCGGAACGCGCGCTCGATGTCCTCGACCTCGAAGATGAGCGTGCCGACGCCGTCCGGGTGCTTGCGGAGGTACCGCCACGCCCGCCCGCCCTCGCCGAGCGGCTGCGAGCACATGACGATGCAATCGCCCGCGCGGAAGACGACCGAGCGCTGCTTGGCCGCCTCCTCGAGCTCGGGGCTCGAATGGGCGATCTCCTCGAAATCCAGCTTCTCCGTGTAGAACTTGCGGCTCCGCTCGAGGTCGCGGACGTAGTAGTGAAGCGCCTCGAGGCGCTTGATCCCGATGGATTCCACCTTCGACATGATTTCGATGTCTCCTTCAGCCATGCAACGTTCGGGGGCTACGCTCGGACGAGCCGAGCTACGCCCCCGACCCCCCGACGACGGCATCAATCTGCTTGTCCGGATGAGCGGCCTGGAAGGCCGGTAACGACGCGCATTGCTCCTCGATGCGCACGAGCGAGGGGAACGTGGTGACATCCACGCCGAAGCGCCGCGCTGCAAAAAGTTGGGGCACGAGGCACGCGTCCGCCACCGTGGGCGTGTCGCCCACGGAGAATCGACCCTGGACGGGCTCGGCGAGCGCCTGGAATGCGGCGAGGCCCTTCTCGATGAAGCGGCGCGCGAACGCCTGCTCGTCGCCGCCGAGTTCGGTCTTCACGAGCTTGAGCACCGAGAGGTTCTGGAAGGGCTGGATGCCGGCGTTGATGGTCTCGGCGAGCTGCCGCGTCCGCGCGCGGAGGAACGAATCGGCCGGCAAGAGCCGCGGCTCGGGATATCGCTCCTCCAGCCATTCGATGATCGCGAGCGATTGCCCGAGCTCGTGCGTGACGCCGCCTTCCTCGACCACGAGCGTCGGCACCTGGGCCATCGGGTTTTTCGCGCGGTAGTCGTCCCGGAACTGCTCGCCGCCGTCCTTGACGAGGTGGACGGGGATATACTCGAAGGGGACGCCTTTGAGGTGAAGCGCGATCCGCGCGCGATAGCTGCAGGAGCTACGCCAGTATCCGTAGAGCTTCATGGAGAGACCACCTTCTGCTCGATGCGGCCAAAGATGTCGCGCCCGTCTTCGCCCCGCATCTCGATGGCGATGGTGTCACCGGGCTTCATGAACGGTGTCTTCGGCGCGCCCTCGTCAATGGTCTCGATCATGCGGCGCTCGGCGAGGCAACTCACGCCGCGCGCGCGATCGACGTTGGAGACGGTGCCGCTGCCGAGGATCGTCCCGGCGCCGAAGGCGCGGGTCTTCGTGATGTGCTCGATGAGCTCGAAGAACGAGAAGTGCATCTCGGGCCCCGCCTCGGGATCACCGATGAGCGCGCCGTTGTAGGTCGAGCAGAGCCGGAGATGGACGCGGCCGTCGCGAAACGCGCCGCCGAGCTCGTCGGGCGTGACCGCGAAGGGCGAGAACGCCGTGGCGGGCTTCGATTGGAAAAAGCCGAATCCCTTGGCGAGCTCGGCAGGGACGAGGTTTCGCAGGGTGATGTCGTTCGCGAGGCAGAGGAGGCGCACGAAGCGCCCGGCGTCTTCCTTTTTGGTGCCGAGCGGGACGTCGCCGAGGATCACGCAGACCTCGGCCTCGAAATCGAGCCCCCAGCGCGCGTCGTGGAGGACGATGTCCTCGCGCGGGCCGAGGAGCACGGAGGAGCCGCCCTGGTAGACGAGCGGATCGGTGCGGAGCGTCTCCGGCGGCTCGGCGCCGCGGGCTTTGCGGACGAGGACGATGTGGTTGATGTACGCGGAGCCGTCGACCCACTCGGAGGCGCGCGGCAGGGGCGACGCGAGCTTCGTGAGGTCGAGGGGCTCGCCGGGGATCTCGCCCCGATCGAGGCGGGCGGCGAGGTCCCGCAGGCGCCCCTCGCTCTCGTCCCAGCGATCGAGCGCGGCCTGCATCGTGGGGATGTCAGCCGGCGCTGGGGTGAAGACTGCGCCGTCGCCTCGGACGACGATGAGCGTGCCGTCCCTTCCCGGTCCTCGTAGGCTCGCGAGCTTCATGCGTTCCGTTCTCTCCGCCGTGCTTGGCGTGGGTCGGGTAGCACGAAGGGGGAGGGAGGTTCAACCCCGGAGGCGGGGCCCTTGCAACCGTGTGGCGGGCATCCCGAGACCGTCGCAACCGTGGGGCGGGCATCCAGCGACCCTCTCCAGGACCCTCCAACCATCTGCAATTGCGTTCTCCGACCGTGTCGGGTAGGTCGCGTGCGCACGTTCGGGGGGCGGTCCCCGAGCCAAAGCACCAGGAAGACGACGGACATGAACAAGCTCGTTTTTGCATTCGCAGCGCTCGCACTCTTCGGTTGTGGCAAAGAGGAGGCGGCCCCGAGCCCCGCCGCCGGCTCGTCCGCGAAGGCCGCCGCCCCGGCTGGCTCCACCACGCCTGCGACGGCCGGGGCCACGCCGGAAGCCAAGCCGGAAGCCAAGCCCGCCGCGCAGAAGGGCCTCGAAGCGGGGCAGGTCGTCCTCGGCTACCTCCGCGACCCGAAGGACGAGGGGCAGTGTGCCGCCCTCGTGGCGCCCGAGGCCGAGAAGGCGAAGTTCGACGAAGCCAAGATCGCCGATCTCGCCAAGACGCTGAAGCTCGACGTCGCGAAGTCCTGCCCGAGCGAGGGCGTCGTGGGCGTGTGTTATGCGATGGGGATGCTCGTGAATTACAGCGGGCCGCAATACACCAAGGAGTCGGCCCAGGCGGATTGCACGAAGGGCCGCGGCAAGTTCATCGAGTGAGGTTCGTGCCGCCGAAGGGGCTATCGCCACGCCCACGGCGGGTTTAGGGTCGGGGGCGTGTTGCGCCGCTCCGCGATCCTCGTCTCCGCCCTCCTGGCGTCGGCCTGCGCGTCCGCGCCGCCGCCCCTCCCGCCTGACAAACCCGCGCCGCCGCCGCCCGTCGAGGCCTCGCCCGCGCGCGTGGATCCGCTCGCCGGCCTCGACGTGTACGCGGCGGAGACGCTCGCAGCTTGGAAGGCGCCGGGCATGGCGATCGCCGTCGTGCGCGGCGACGAGGCGGGGGGCCACGTCGTGCTCGCCCGCGGCTACGGGACACGCGAGCTCGGCGGTACGGCGCCGGTCGACGCGCACACGCGTTTCCCCGTCGCGTCGCTCACGAAGACCTTCACGGCCGCGGCCGTGGGCAAGCTCGTGGAGGACGGCAAGCTCGGCTGGGACGACCCGATCAAGCGCCATTTCCCCGGCTTTTGCGTGAAGGACCCGCACGTCGGGGCCACGCTCTCGATCCGGGACGCGCTCGCGCACCGGAGCGGGCTCGAAGAGTCCGCGGATCTCTTGTGGCTCGGCACCGGGTTCGACCGCGGCGAGGTGATCCGGCGCCTCTGCGAAGTGGGCCAGGAGGCGCCGCTCCGCGCGAAGTTCAGCTACAGCAACGTGCTTTATACCGTGGCCGGCGAGCTTTCGGCGCGCGCGTCGGGGCAGACCTGGGAAGAGCTCGTGACCTCCCGCCTGCTCGACCCAGCCGGGATGCGCGAGAGCGGCTTCGGCGCGCCCGCGCCGGGCGGCGAGAACAGGGCGAGCCCCCACGCCGAGCGGGACGGCGTCCTCGCGCGGATCGCGCCGCGCGACGTCACCAACATCGGGCCCGCGGCAGGGCTCGTGACGAGCGCACACGACCTCGCGCGCTGGCTCTTGCTTTTGCTCGGACGCGGCGCGATCGAGGGCAAACGTGTCCTCGCGGCGGAGGTCGTCGATGCGCTGTTCACGCCGACGACGATGGTCGGCCTCCGGCCCTGGCAAAAGGAGCTCTACCCGGAGAGCCATTTCCTCGCGCAGGGGATGGGCTTCATGCTCCAGGATTACCGCGGCCGGCTCGTCGCCTGGGGGACGGGCGGGATCGACGGGTATTCGTGCTCGATGGCGCTCCTCCCCGAGGAGAAGCTCGGCATCGTGGTCCTCACGAATGTCCCGTTCACGGGGTTGCCCGAGGGAATGGTGTTCCGGCTCGTCGACGCGCACCTCGGCGCGCCGCCGAAGGACTGGAGCGGGAAACGCCTCGCCTTGTCGCTCGCGAGCCGGGCGCGGGGCGCAGCGGCGCGCAAGGAGCGCGAGAGCAAACGCGAGACGACGGCGTTCCCCGTGCCCATGGAGAAGTTCGGAGGGGTGTACGCCTCCCCGAGGTTCGGCGACGCCGTGATCGAGCCTCGGGACGGGGGGCTCGGCTTGCGCTTCGCGAAGGCGGCGCGCGCGACGCTCGAGCCCTTTCGGCCCGGGGCGCTCCTCGCCCGCTTCGAGGACGCGGACCTCGGGACGTCGCTCGTGACGTTCACGGTGGATGCGCGTGGCGTGGTGACGAGCTTTTCGCTGGAGGATCACGGGGCGTTCACGCGCGTCACGCGGTGAGGGGGCGCCGTCCGCGCCGGATGTGCCGCCGTGTGCCGCCCGGCGTCGAATCCGGGCGGCCACGTCAGGGCAGGCGGGAGGCGTCTCTCAGCGGGAGACGAGGTCCGTCATCCACGGCACGTCGGCGGGCGTCGCGCCCTGGAGGCCCTGCGCCCATTCTTCGTCGGTCATTCGCTCGAAGTTCGACGTGATCTTCTCGAAATAGGACGAGGCCAGGCCCACGAAGGCCCGCGGCGTGCCGCACGGGTCCGCCGTCACGACCATGAGGCGCGGCAGGCCCGTCCCCACGTGCAGGACACGGCCGACGGGGTTGCCGACCTCGTCGGTCGGCTGCGTGTGCACGTCGGCGATCGTCGGATCCTCCTGGACGCTCTGGAAGTTGTCGAAGAACAGGTTCGCATACCAGCCCGTCGCGCCCTCCGGATCGCCGCAGCCCATTTGCACCTTCACGGCCTGGTTGATGAAATCGAGGTGCTCTTGCGTGAGCGGGATGCCCTCGCGCTCGTTCTTCGTCATCTCGCCGAGCTTCTGCGCGATGTCGCGCAGCGTGGCGAAGTATTCCGGCAGCCGCTGGGCGAGGTAGGCGCTGCTCGAGAGATCGAGGGTCCCGACCATTGCGGAGCCGTGCTCGGCGAGCTCGGCGATGCGGGCATAAAAGCCCGGGTACGGGTCCACGAACGCGTCCGGGAACTGGCACGAGGCGCCGCCCGTGTACGATTGCTTCGCGTAGAGCAGCGTGTCGTGCCGGAGCTCGGCCCAGGACGCGAATTGCGTGTTCATGAGCCTGCGGCCCCAGGCCTCCGTCTTCGCGACCCCGGGCAGGCCCGCCGTATCGCCCTCGAGCGTCTTGTTCGGCGAGAGCTCGCGGAGCGAGACGAGCCAGCGGTTGTAGAGGTTGTCGTTCCAGAACGATTCGGGGTGCGCGTCGACGAGGACGCGCATCATGTGGAGGTCCGGCGCGTACTTGAACTGCTCGAGCTCGGGGAGCAGGAGCTGCCCGGCCTGATCGTTGCCGAGCGCGGCGAAGCCGACGTCGAGTGGGTTCGGCATCATCCGCTTGACGGCGCCCTTCTGCACGCGGTCGTAGACCACGTTCGAGAAGACGTGCGAGTCGACCACGTACCGCTGGCCGAAGAGCGCGAAGCTCGACGAGAGCGGCAGCGTGCCTTGCCCGAGGCCGTTGATCATGATGTGGCTCGAGATCCGCTGCGTGCCGTAGCCTTTTTGCAGCACGGTCTGGGCGATCTTGGCGTCGTCGAGCCCGGCGAGCCCCGCGGCGTCGGCCACGCCGAGATCCACGAGCAGCTTGTCGAGCTGGGGCAAGGTCATGTAATCGCTTTCGCCCACGAAGGAGCGGATCGCGTTGTCGATGCGGCTGTGGCGCTTCTGCTGCTCGCCCTGCGCGAGGGCGTGGAGGACGTAGGCGCCTTCGAGTTGCCTGCGCTGGAAGAGCTGCGAGCCGTCGCTTTGGGTCTCGACGATGCGGAAATCGATGCGGCCGAGCCACATCATCGCGCGGAAGTAACGCTCGAGCTCGGGCGAGTCCGTGTAGTGGCCGCGCGGCTCGAACTGCGAGTAGTCCACGAGCCGATCGCTGCCGAAGAGGCGCGTCTCGCCCATTCCCTGGTGGGCCTTCGCGCCGTCCACGAGCGCGACGATGTTCGACTCGTTCGCGCCCGCGACGGGCGGGACCGCCTGGTCGGTGAGGAGCGAGAGCGCCACGGCCGTGAAGAGGTCCGCGTCCGCGCGTGCCTCGACGCCGAGCGCGGAGCCGCCGCCGGCCGCGAGCTCGGCGCGCATCGATTCGAGCAGCGTCTTCAGCTCGGGCGCGAGGGACGCGAGCTCGACGGCCTTCAGGATCGCGTCGTAGGAGCGGTGGACGGCGTAGAGGATCGAGTCCGCCGACACGTAGAGCGGCAAATCGAGCGCATAAATGCTCTCGTAGCCGTACACGAACGTGGGGAATTTTTTCTTCTCCGAGATGACGAAGCCATTCTTCTGGAGCTTCTGCATCTCGTCGGCGTCGAGGCCGAGCGAGGAGGCCTGGATCAGCGGGAGGCCGTCGGCCTGCGTGGGATCGTAGGAGAGGCCATTCGTGAAGGAGACCGCGTATTGGTTCGTGAAATCGGCGGCGGTCATGTTCGCCGATTTTTGCGCCTCGGCGAGGAGCGCGTCGAGCTCGGCCTGTTGATCCGGCGCCATCGGCGTGGGCGGGATGGCCGTTCCGTCGGGCTTCCTGGGTTGATCTTCGAATGTCGTGAAGCAGGCGGTGGCGAGGACCGCGAGGAGCGGGACGGAGCACAAGCGAAGCAGCGGCGTGCGCATGTTGGATTTCCCCTTTCGCGGCGGCTCGAATCGCCGCGCGCGCCGTGGGCCTAGCAAGGCGCGTGCCCCGCGCGCTCGCCTGGTATGTTCAGCTTGAACCGATCTTCGCCTGGCAGCGCACCGGACCCCGCGTGCGCGTGTTGCAAACGCGGATCGCGGCGCGTCGGACCCCGCGTGCACGCGTTGCAAACGGGTTTTCGACCGTGCACGAGCCGTCTGCACGCGTTGCAGACGGGTCTTCGACTGTGCATGGAGCCGTCTGCACGCGTTGCAAACGGGTCTTTGACCAACATAGAGCCGCTTGCACGCGTTGCAGACGGGTCTTTGACCATACATGGAGCCGTCTGCACGCGTTGCAGACGGGTCTCCGACGTAGGTCGTGCCGTTTGCACGCGTTGCAGACACCTTTCGGAGCGCGCCGAGCGCCGATTTCACGGGGAGGGGAGGTCAACGGTCGTCGGTCGTGGAGCGTACGTCGGCAGCCTTGTGGGCTTGCACGCCATCTTCTAGCGTGGCGTCGCCATGACGTCGCGCCGCGCGTTCGTTTCGTCGTTGCATCTGCGTCTGTGGATGCTCGGGGCCCTGCGGTTCTTTCGGCTTGGGCTGCTGGGGCTCGTCGCTTTGGGCATTTCGGCATGGCTCCTCGGGTGCGGCGCGGCGACGCGTGTGCTGACGGAGGCTTGGGCGCAGGAGCTGCACGGCAAGAGTGTATTTCGCGTCTGCCGGCGGCATCCCCGCGTCGGGGCGAATGCGCGCTACTGGTACGAGATCGGGGACGGGGTGCATCGACCGGCGTTCGAGCCGCTTGAAAAGCTCCTGGAAAACCCTTCGGTCAATGCGGTCTTCATCCATGACCCCCACGCGCCGCCGGAGAGCCGGCGGCTCTTGGGGCTCGCGTACCAGGAACTGCCCTGCGACAAGCCGCCGCCGCCGCCACCGCCACCGCCGCCTCCAAAGAAGATTGCGGCAAAAGAGCCGGATGCCGCGCCGGCCAAGCGTACGACGGTCCGAACCGAGACGCGGACGTCGGCGATAAGGCCCTGCGAGAGGCCGCGCAATGGGCCACCCGATCCGCGTTACCTCGGGCAAACGGCGCCCACGCCTGCGCCCGCGCCGGGGATGAGCGCGCCGTGTCCGCCGCCTCCGCCCGGGAGTACATACGAGGAACAGAAAGTCAACCTGGCGCGGCGGGAGGCCGAAGAGGAGGCGAGGCGCATTGGCGAGCGGATCGGGCGCGAGTGGGGGGTGACGCTCGGCAAGGCGGCTGGGGTGAAGGACTCCATCAACGTCGTCTATCTGGGAAACTTTGACTACGACATTCGGGACAAACCGGATGCCGAAGTCTTCGAGACCATTCGGACGAATCTGGCCAAAGAACTGAATGCAATCCCCGACCTGCCGACGTACGACGACGAGGGGCTTGCAAGGATCGCCTGGGAGGGCTTCCTCAGGGGGTATGGGAAAGGCTGGGCGGACGCCGAGGCCAAGTACGCAATTGTGAACGCCCTGGCGGACGTTCTGTTGATGGTCGCCTCCGGGGGAGCGGCGGCCCTGGAGACCGCAGGGGCGAGGGTGCTGCGGGCAGCCCAGCAGAGGCTCCGGAGCATGCCGGTGTTCCTGCCGAGCGCTGCGGGCGGACCGGGCGGGTTCTTGCGGCGGCCGAAGCTGCCGAGCCCGCCGGCCGCGAGCCCGCCGAAGGCAGCGGCGCCGCCCAGCGGGACGACGGTCACGACGACGACGAAGCCGGTCACGGCGACCCCGAACGTGTCGAAGCCCAACGGCGCGCAGAGTACCCCCGCTGCCGCCCAAGGAAATCCACCAAGTGATAAAAGACGATTCACTCCGTCAGACCGGGCGAAAGGGCTTGAGCGGGCGAAAGATGCCGACGGAGTTCCCCGTTGCACCTACTGCGGCAAAGAACTAGAGCCTAAAGCCGGGAAGCCAAACTCCTATGAACCGGACCACCGCATACCCCATGTCAGAGGCGGACCGTCGACGCCAGACAACCTGGTGCCTTCCTGCCGGACGTGTAATCGGTCGAAAGGCGCGAAGACTCCCGAGGAGTGGAAGCCATGAAGAGCACCGAAACACCAGCCTATCTCTGTTCACACATCTTCGAACGCACGCGACCTGTCTTGCTGGTTTCGCGGTCTGAAGGCGACTGGCAGTTTCTCTGCGGAGACACCCATCCTCAGGAGGAGGTGCCGCATGTCGTTGGGGTAAACCATCTTTTCGAGGATGACCCATCGCTCGCCGAACTGGCTGACCTTCCCCCTGATTGGGAGGCTGAGAGGGACGCCGCAGCATCTCCGTGGCG
Organism: Polyangium sorediatum; assembly: GCF_029946465.1. Lineage (NCBI taxonomy): Bacteria > Pseudomonadati > Myxococcota > Polyangiales > Polyangiaceae > Polyangium > Polyangium sorediatum. Next base: position 16,537 of record NZ_JARZHI010000072.1, on the reverse strand, counting down.
ACGACTACGAATTGCGGACTAGCATCGCGAACGCGGCGGCTAACGCCGTGGAGCTTGACCCCGACAAACCTGCCGAGTAGGATGCGCGGCAGAGACATGGACGACCAACTCGACCTCGGCCCGGCGTATGCGCCGCCTGTCGCGTCGCCTCCCGCCGCGTTGCCGCCCGACGTCCTCTCTCCCTACGACAAGCTGGTGAAACTCTCTTTCCCGATGAGCGCCGGGGTCGGGCTGGTTCTCGGCAGTGTGGACTATCTCCAAAGCGCCTACGCGCTGAGCATGTTCAATGCGCAGAAGAGCACCCCGGGGATCCTATGCGTCGCCGTGCTCCGCGGGTGGGGCGCCGCCTGCGCCGTGCTTGCCGCATCCCTCACGGCGGTCATCCTCCTCCATCGCGCGGGGCGCAGGGCGAGTGGACCCCTCAAGGTCGATCACGCGCGCGTGTTCCTCGTCCTGGCGACGCTCCCCCTTCTCAGCGTCGTCACGGCTCCGTTCTGCATGCTCGGCGCCCTGCTTCTGTGGCTGGCAGAACCCGCGGGGACGATGAGCGAATTTGGGGCATCCCTGTCCGACTTCGTGCGATGGGCCGATTTCAAGTACCTCCCGGCCTATGGCGCGCTCGTCGGGCTTTGGCTCACGTGCCTGCTCCGGCTCGGGGCAGGCTGGCTCACCACGAAGAAGCACGGCCTCGCCCTGAAGCTCTTTGTCGCGTACGCCTCGCTCGCGATCCCCAATGCTGTTCTACGCGCTGTCTTTTTGATCGTGGATCCGGCTTGAGTCGCGCCGCTCCATGACGAGCGGCATCCCGCGGGAAGGCGCAATCGTCACCCCGCGACGGACCTCATGCACCTTGCCGAAGAGCGGCAAACGCAGCTCCGTGCGCGCGAGGATCGTAGCGAGGATCATCTTCATTTCATAAAGCGCGAACGCCATCCCAATGCAGCGGCGAATGCCGCCGCCGAAGGGGAGCCACTCGTGGGGCGCGAATCGCTGGCGCAAAAAGCGGTCGGGATCGAAGCGCGTCGGATCCGGGTAGAGGTCGGGCCTTCGGTGAATGAGGTAAATCGAGACGAGCGCGGGCGTGCCGGCTTCGAGATCATAGCCGCCGATGCGCATGGGCCGCTGGAGGAGCCTCCCGACCATCACGACCACGGGCTGCAAGCGCAACGTCTCCCGCGCCGTCGCGTCGAGCAGCGCGCAGCGGGCGATACGCTCGGGCGCGAGATCCGGCAGCGCGCCTTCCGTTTCGAGCTCGCGCACGAGGCGCGCGACCAGGCTCTTCGACGAGAGGATCCACCGCAGCCCCCAGGAGAGCGCGGTCGCCGTGGTCTCGTGGCCCGCGGCGAGCAGGGTCATGAGCTCGTCGCGTAGCTCGCCGTCGCTCATGGGCTCGCCCGCCTCGTCGCGCGCGTCGAGCAGGAGCGAGAGGATGTCGTCCCCACGCTCGCCCGAGGTCCGGCGGCGCCGGATCTCCCCATAGAGCATCTCGTCGGCCTTGTGGAGGGCCCGGACCAGGCTGTTCCAGCGCGTGAGGGGGCCGAGGTCCCGCTGGAACATGGGCACGAGGAAGATCGGGTTCGTCGTGAGCTCGAGGATCTCCACGAGCCGCTCGCGCAATCGGTGGAACAGCTCGCCCTCGCCGATGCCGAAGACGACGCGCAAAATGACGTCGAGCGTGATCGCCTGCAGCCGCTCGTGCACCGGGAAACGCTCGCGCGCGGGCCAGCCGGCGATCGAGGCCTCGGTGAGGGCGATCATGCGCGCGCCGTAGGACGCCATGCGCTCGCCGTGCAGGGGCGGCATGAGCAGCTTGCGCTGGCGCAGGTGCTCCTTGCCATCGAGCAGGAGGAGCGAGGCTTTGCCGAGGATCGGCCCGAGCACCGCGTTGACCTGCCCCGCGTGCGCGTCGTCCGGGCCGAGCGCAAAAATCTCCTTCGCGGCGTCGGGGTGGTGGAAGACCACCGCGGGCTTGGGATTGGCCGGAAACCGCATCGTGAAGGCGTCCGGGTACCGCTTGGCCATGGCCTCGAGGAAGGGGAGCGGGCGGTAGAGGAACGGCAGGAGGGTGAGGGCCGAGGGCAGGGGCAGTCCGGGCAGGCGGGGCATGGGGCGCAGCATAGGGGGGATCGCAAAGGAGGGAAGGGGCGGCGCGGGCCGTTGCTCGGCGCGCCCCGGCCGGATAGGGTGCGCCGCGAGAGGAGCTGACGATGACTGAAGTGAACCGTTCCTGGCGGCTCGCCGCGCGCCCCGAGGGGATGATCAAGGACAGCGATTTCACCTGGCACGAGGAGCCTTTGCCGGCCGAGCTCGGGCCGGGGCAGATCCTCGTCGAGACGTTGTATCTCTCGGTGGATCCGACGCAGCGGATCTGGATCGAGCGTGACTCGTACCTGCCGGCGGTGGCGATCGGCGAGGTGGTGCGCGCGGGCGGCGTCGCGCGTGTGCTCCGTTCGAGCCTGCCCGGCTTCTCGCCGGGGGATCTCGTGTTCGGGATGACGGGGTGGCAAACCCACGCCGTGATCGAGCCCTCGATCCGCGGCCCGCGGAAGCTGCCGGAGGGCGTGTCGCCGACGATGGCGGTCTCGCTCTTCGGGCTGACGGGGCTCACCGCGTATTTCGGGCTGCTCGACGTGGGGCAACCGAAGGAAGGGGAGACCGTCGTCGTCTCGGGCGCGGCGGGCGCGACGGGCAATGCAGTGGGTCAGATCGCGAAGATCAAGGGGTGCCGGGTCGTGGGGATCGCGGGCGGCCCGCAGAAGTGCGCGTGGCTCAAGGACGATCTCGGGTTCGACGCGGTGATCGATTACAAGTCCGAGGACGTCGCCAAGCGGCTAGGCGAGCTCTGCCCGAACGGCATCGACGTGTATTTCGACAACGTCGGCGGGTCCATCCTGGAGGCCGCGCTCTCGCACCTCGCCATGCGCGGGCGGGTCGTGCTCTGCGGCTCGATCGGCGACTACAACAATGCGGCGGGCTCGACCGGGCCGAGGAACCTCATGAACCTCGTCATGAAGCGTGGCCGCATGGAGGGCTTCCTCGTGAGCGACTACGCCGCGCGGTTCGGCGAAGCCATCGGCGACCTCGCGCGGTGGGCGGCCGAAGGGCGCATCAAGGATCGCGTCGACGTCGTGGAGGGCCTCGAGAACGCGCCCGCCGCGCTCCGGCGCCTCTTCACCGGGGCGAACACCGGCAAACAGCTCATCAAGGTGGCGGCAGGCTGACGCCTTTCCGCGGGGGGCGCGCCTCGCCCTCCGGCGAACGCCACGTCCCCGCGTAGGGAGCCCGCCTCGGGCACCGTCCAAGGGGAACGATCATGACATCTCCTCGAACCAACGAGCCGACCGGCGGGGATCCCGAGGTCCTCAAGGTCGTCGCGCGCGGCAAACGGCGGCGGCTGCCGTGGGTGCTGCTCGCCGCCGTCCTCGTCGCCGGCGGCGGGGGCGGCTTCTACATGTGGAAGAAGAAGACCGCCGCCGCCGCGGAAGGCACGAAGTACCAGTCGCAGAAGGTCGAGCGCGGCGACCTCCGGGTGACCGTCACCGCCACCGGCACGCTGAAGGCGCGCAACACCGTGGAGGTCGGCGCGGAGATCACGGGCCGCGTCCTCGAAGTCCACGTCAATTTCAACGACAAGGTGACGAAGGGCCAGATCCTCGCCGAGATCGACACCGAGCAATACACGGCCCGGATCGAGGAGGCGACGGCGCAGCTCGCCTCGGCGAACGCCTCGCTCATGAACGCGCGCACCACGGCGAGCGAGAACAAGCTGAAGCTCACGCGGGCCGAGGGGATGCTGGCGCAAGGGCTCGCGCCGGCGCAGGACGTCGAGACCGCGCAGGCGAACTACAAGCGCGCCGAGGCGCAGGTGGCGTCGTCGTCCTCGCAGGTGACGCTCGCGCACGCGTCACTCAAGGTCGCGAAGACGAACCTTTCGAAGGCGGTCATTCGCTCGCCGATCGACGGGGTCGTGCTGAACCGCGCGGTCGAGCCGGGCCAGACCGTGACCTCGGGCATGCAGACGCCGGTGCTCTTCGTGCTCGCGGCGGACCTCGGTCAGCTCCAGCTCAACGTGCAGGTCGACGAGGCCGACGTGGGCTCGGTGAAAGAGGGACAGGAGGCGAGCTTCACGGTCGACGCGTACGCGCAGCAATCGTTCGTGTCGAAGGTGCTCGCCGTGAAGAACATGCCGACGACGGGGACGACCGTGGTCACGTACGAGGCGTGGCTCTCGGTCGACAACACGAAAGGATTGCTCCGGCCCGGCATGACGGCGACGGCGACGGTCGTGGTCGACGAGCGCAAGAACGTGCTGCTCGTCTCGAATGCGGCCTTGCGGTTCAACCCGAACCGGAAGACGACGAGCACGCAGCAGCAGGGCATCTCGGTGAACCAGTTCCTGCCGACGGGGGGCCGGCCGGGGATGGGGCAGCAAAAGCGCCCGACGGGCACGGGCACGGGGGCGCCACGTGAGCCGGCGCTCTGGCTGCCGACGGGCGGTGAGCCTCGCCGCGTGAAGGTGGAGGTCGGCGCGACGGACGGCATTCGCACGGAGGTCCGCTCGGAGGAGATCTCCGAGGGGACCGACATCGTGGTGAGCATGACCGAGGCGCCGCGTGGCTGAGCCGCCTCGCGCGGACGCGCCCTCTCCGATCGTCGAGTTCCGGCGCGTCGAGAAGATCTACGGCGAGGGCGAGTCCGAGGTGCGCGCGCTCGACGGCGTCGACATGCGCATCGAGCGCGGGGAGTTCGTCAGCATCATGGGGTCCTCCGGCTCGGGCAAATCGACCGCCATGAACATGATCGGTTGTCTCGACGTCCCCACGTCCGGCGCGTACCTCTTCCGCGGCGTCAACGTCTGCGACCTCGATCAGGACCAGCGCGCGCTGCTCCGGCGCCATTTCATCGGCTTCGTCTTCCAGGGGTTCAACCTGCTCGCGCGGACGACGGCGCTCGAGAACGTGGAATTGCCGCTCGTCTACCGGCGCGTGCCGGCCGAGGAGCGGCGGCAGCGGGCGCTCCGGGCGCTCACTCTTGTGGGGCTCGCGGAGCGCGCGGGGCATACGAGCGCGAAGCTCTCGGGCGGCCAGCAGCAGCGCGTCGCCATTGCGCGGGCGCTCGTGACCGAGCCGTCCTTGCTCCTCGCGGACGAGCCGACCGGCAACCTCGATACCGCGCGCAAGGCCGAGATCATGGAGCTCATGGTCCAGTTGAACCGCGAGCACGGCATCACCGTGGTCATGGTGACGCACGAGCCGGACATGGCCGAATACGGGACGCGGACCATCGTGTTTCGTGACGGCAAAATCATCTCGGGGAATGGCTGATGCTCTGGGCGACCTTGGTCATGTCGGTGCGCGAGGTGCGGAAAAACGCGCTTCGTTCGTTCTTGACGATGCTGGGCATCATGATCGGCGTCGGCGCGGTCATCGCCATGGTGACGATCGGCGAGGGCGCGACGCAAAAGGTGCGCAGCGACGTCGGCGCGCTCGGCGAGAACATGCTCGTCGTCTCGCCCGGCGCGGCGCGGCGCGGGCCGGAGCGCACGGCGGGCAATCCTTTCCAAAAGGAAGACGTCGAGGCGATCGAGCGCGAGGTGACCGGGATCAAGGCCCTGTCCCCGACGTCGCAATCGAGCACGACGGTGGTCGTCGGCAACCAGAACTGGCCGACGAGCGTGATCGGCGTCGATGATGGGTATTTCGAGGTCCGCGGCTACAAGGTCGAGCTCGGGCGGAGTTTCTCCGAGGTCGAGGCCGCCTCGGGCACCCCGGTGTGTATCATCGGAAAGACGGTCCGGGACAACCTGTTTGGCGGGGCGATGCCCATGGGCCAGCGCATCCGCGTGAAGCAGGTGTCCTGCCTCGTCGTGGGCGTGCTCGCGTCGAAGGGGCAGGCGGCGATGGGCGGCGATCAGGACGACGTCGTGCTCATGCCGCTCCGCGCGTTCCAGCGGCGCATCGCGGGCAACAACAACATCAGCTCGGTGTATCTGCAGGTGGCGGACGCGCAGATGACGAGCTCGGTGCAGGCGCAGGTCGAGGACCTCCTGCGCGAGCGGCGGCGCATCCAGCCTGGCGGCGTCGACGATTTCAACGTGCGCAACATGCAGGAGATCGCCGATACGATGAGCAGCGTCACGGCGTCGATGACGGGCCTGCTCGGCGGCATCGCGGCGGTGAGCCTGCTCGTCGGCGGCATCGGCATCATGAACATCATGCTGGTGAGCGTCACCGAGCGGACGCGCGAGGTCGGGACGCGGCTCGCGATCGGGGCGCTCGCGAGCGAGGTGCTCCTGCAGTTCCTCGTGGAGGCGGTGGTGCTCGCGCTCCTCGGCGGGATCCTCGGGATCCTCTTCGGGCTCTCGCTCTCGTACGCGGCGACGCAGAGCCTCTCGCTCCCCTTCGTCATCTCGCCGGGCACGGTGGCCGGGGCCTTCGCGTTCTCCGCGGCCGTCGGCGTCATCTTCGGCTATCTGCCGGCGCGCAAGGCGGCGCGCCTCAACCCCATCGAGGCATTGCGTCATGAATAGAACGTCGAAATGGTGCGTCGCCGTGTGTTCGCTCGCGCTCGCCCTCTCCTCCGCGGACGCGCTCGCCCAGCAGACGCCGAGCGCGTCGAGCCGGCCGGGCTCGCCCGTGGTCCACGAGATCACGGAGAACGACGTCATCATGCTGGTGCTCCGGCACAACCCCGACGTCGCTTCGGCCATTCTCTCGGAGAAACAAGCGGCGGTCTTGGTGCGGGCGCAGGAGGTGCGGTATCCGTTCGTGCTCACGGCGAACGGGGGATACACGCACAGCGCGTCGCCCGCGCTCGGGCGGGATGGCCAGGTCTCGGTCGGCGAGCGTGACGTCTTCTCGCTGAACGCGGCGCTGCGAAAGGATTTCGCGACCGGCACGGTGGTGTCGCTCTCGGTCCAGAGCAGCCGCAGCTCGACGTCGAACCCCGTCGGTGAGCTCGTCACGGCGGGCGCGGCGGGCGTGGGGTATTCGATGTCGACGCGGCTCTCGCTCACGCAGCCCATCCTCCGCGGCGCGGGGACGCGGATGGGCGAGGCCGGGCTCCGGGCCGCGGAGCTCGATCGCGCTGCGGCGCACGAGGGGCGCGAGCGCGTGGCGAGCGAGGTCGTGCGTGACGCGCTCACCGCGTACTGGGAGCTCTGGTATGCGTCGCGCTCGCTCGGCATCGAGCAGGCCGCGCGGGACTTCGCGAAGGTCGAGCGGGACGCGGCCGATCAGCGGCGCGAGAGGGGCGCGCTCGCGGCCGTCGACGTCCTCTCGTACGAGACGCGTATCGCGACGCTCGGCGAGTCGGTCACGTCGGCGGAGCTCTCCGAGCTTCAGCGGGGGCTCGAGCTCTCGCAGATCCTCGCCGTCATCGATCCAAACGTACGCCTGCGCGCGGCCGGCAGCCCCGACAGCCCGCCGGTGCCGACCGTGGCGGAGGTGGAGAAGGCGCTCACCTCGCTCTCGCCGGAGCTCAAGGAGCTCGAGGCGCGCGTCGCCTCGGCCGAGTCGCGCGCGCAGGTGGCGGGCGACGCGTATCGACCGCGGCTCGACGTGGAGGGCTACGTGGAGCTCCGTGGCCTCGGCAATGGGAGCATCGCGCCGGCGTTCGCGCAGATCGGGACGTTCGGCGCCGTCGGCGGGTACGTGGGGTTCGTCTTCGAGGCGCCGCTCACGACCGCGCGGGAATCGGCGGAGGTCGAGAATGCGCGCATCAACGCGCAGATCTCGAAGAACCAGCTCGAATCGGCGCGCAGCCGGATCCGCATCCTCGCGCTCCGCCTCGTCGCGCAGCTCGAATCCGCGGAGGCCCGGCGCGCGGCGGCGGCGCAAACGGTGGCCATCGCCGAGCGGCAACTCGAAGCCGAGCGCGCGCGCTTCGCGCTCGGTGCGTCGACGCCGCTCCAGGTGCAGCAAGCCGAAGACTCGCTTCGCACCTCGCGTCTGCGCGTCACGCGGGCGACGGTCGATCGCACCCAGGCCTTGCTCGCGCTGGAGCACGCGATGGGGCGCATCGCGGCGCGGATCGGCGACGGCTCCACGCCCTCGAAGTGAACGTCAGCGGGGGGGCCGGGACGAAAACGGGCGCCGCGGCCGCACGCGGCCCGTGAGCGCGAGCCACTCCGCGGCGCTGAGGGGTTCTTCGAAGAGCGACGCGTCGCTCCCGTGCAATCGGAACAGCTCCACGATGAAGCGCATGCGATCGGCGAGCGCGTCCCAGCGCTCGGCGCGGCTGCCGCACGTCGACGCGATGTCGGCGTCGAAGCGCAGGACGAACGTGACGAGCTCCGGGTCTTCGAGCGCTTCGAGGTGCTCGCCAAAAGGCCCATCCGGCAGATCCGCGCCGAGCCGATGGATCGCCGTGCCGCCGCCGAGCTCGAGCTCCAGCATCGCCTTCGTGACGAGCGCGCGCGTGGTCGGGCCGCCGGGCATCGCCGCCGCGATCCGGCCTTGCAGGCGCGTCTGCTCCTGCAGCGCGACGTACAGGTTCGCCGCGTAGAGCAGCTCGGCTTTGCGTTTGCCCGCGGGCGCGCGGGCGGCTTCGAGGTAACAGTCGAAGGCGCGGCGCAGGATGTCCTGTCCACCACGATCCGGCGGGCCTTTCGTGAACGAGGCGAAAAAGGCGGCGAGGGCCTCGTCTCCTTCGCGGAAGGCGCGCGCGAAGCCGGCGAAGGCCGGCGCGACTTCCAGGAACACCTCGCGGTTGCCCTCGCCGACCTCCCGCGAGACGTCGCGCATGGTATCGACGAGGAACCGCGCGCCCGGGACACGCGCCGCGGCGCGGGCGACGTAGTGTTGTCCCGGGAGATCCTCGCCGCGAATGGACTGTCCGGCGCGGCGCGAGGCCCAGGCGGCCATCGTGCACCAGTTGATCCCCGCGCCGCTGCCGAGGAGATCCGCGATTTCGAGCGAGAGATCGCCGTAGGCCTGGGTAATGAGCAGGTTGCGCGCGGCGGCGTCCTGCATCGCCACGACCTGCGTGATGTACGCCTCCGTCACGACGCGCTCGACGCGCTCGCCTGCCTCGGCGAGGCGCGGGGATTCCTGGAGAGCGGGCCGACGGGGGAGGACGTCCCATGCAAAGCTGAGGAGGAGCGCGATCATGCCGTTTCTTCAAGCACGCCCCGGGCCAGCCCAGCTCGGCCCGCCGGCCCGCGGTTTTTTCGCGAATGGGCCCGACGCCGCGGTTTTCGGCGTAGAAAATGTGCTCGGGTGCAGGCCCGAGCCTGCAGCGTTGCGGGGTCCGGTGCGCAGGCAGGACTTCGTTGAAGGGCCGTGATTCGACGAGAAAGCACCCTTTCGCGCCTCTTTCCGTCTCTCCGAGGTTTGCCCAGGCTCCAGGGTCCTCGTTTGCCGATCCGGCGCCCAAGCTCCGCGCTTGCCGCGCCGTCCAAGCCCGGCCATGACAAAGAGAACCCCGTGACACGCGCGCCCGAGACGACGGCCCTCCTCCTCGCCCTGACGCTCCTCGCCGGCTGCGGCCGTTCGATCTCGCATCACCTGCTCGACGCCGGCATGTCGAGCGCCCACCGGCCGGCCCGGCCCGATGTCGCCGCGGCGGTCCTCCCCGCGGCGAAGAGCCCGTATCAGATCCTCGGCGGGGACATGCATTGCCACGTGAGTCCTCCCGATTCGCCCCGGCACGTGAGCCGCGGCATGGAGGAGACGGTGGAGCTCGCCCGCGCCGAGGGGCTCGATTTCGTGGTGCTCACGCCCCACGTGCCGGCGCGTTTCTTCCAGAACGATCGGCTGCGCGAGGAGGTGCGCGAAGAGCTCGCGGCGCTCGAACGCGCCGTGCCGCGCGGGGAGGGGGAGCCGATTTTCATCGTGGGCTTCGAGTACACCGATCATCGGTATGGCCACATCGGCGCCTCGTTCGCGGACCTCGGCGTGGTGCTCGCGGAGGTCTCCGCGCCCGCCGCCGTCGAGGCGCCGGCGCGGTTTTTCCAGGCGTATCTGCGGCGCGGCGGCTTGCTCGTCGTCAACCACCCGCTGCTCACGCCGGTCGACTCGATCATTCGAATGGCGCGGGCGAACCTTTCGTGGCGCCCGTTCACGGCGCCGGGGCCGTATCCGGCGGAGATCGTCGATCTCGACCGGACCGCGCAGGCGTTCGAGGTGTACAACCTCGCGGTGACGGAGCTTCGGGATCGCTTCCTGCTCGGGGACTCCATGAGCACGCTGGAGGCGACGCTCGCGCGGCTCGATCAGGAGGTCCCGCTGCGCGCGCGGCCCCTCGTGCCGGTCGGGGGCTCGGACAGCCATAGCGGCCATTTGCGGGCGGCGACGTTCGTGCTCGCGGAGGAGCGCTCGGCGAAGGGCGTGCGCGAGGGCATCATCGCGGGGCGCGTCTGCGTGCGGGATCCAGCGGCGTGCTCGTTCGAGGTGCGCGCGGCGGGAGGCGCGTGGCTGCCGCCGGGGAGCGTGATCCGCGACGCGACGATGGTCGAGGTGCGCGCCCGGGGCGAGGAGATCCGCTTTTACGCGAACGGCGCCGTCCTCACGCCGGAGGCGCCGGGGCATACCGTGTTCGTCCCGGTCACGCCGGGCCAATGCAGCGTCCTCCGGGCGCGGGTCGACGCGGGGTATTCGGGGCCCGTCTACGTGAATTGCCCCTTTTCGCTGGGCGCGGGCCTTTCGCCGTGATGTATTTGCCCGGGTGAGCGGTACCGTCAGCCTGCTCGGTCTCGATTTCGGCAGCACGACCTGCAGCGCGATGGTCGCGTCCGCCACGATGGTCCGCAATTGCGTCACCGGCCGCATGGAGCTGAGCCGGCTCACCGAGGAAGTTCGCTCCGTCCCGGTCTTCACGCCCCTCCGCGAGGGACGTATCGACGAGGCCGCGGTCGCGGCGCTGCTCGACGGGTGGCTCGCAGGCGGGGGGCTCGAAGGGAAGGCGATCTTCGGCGGCGGCGCGCTCATCACGGGGCTCGCGGCCCAGCGGGAGAACGCGGCGGCGCTCGCGTCGCTCCTGCGTGCGCGCCTCGGTGATGCCATTCTCGTGGCGACGGGCGACGCGAACCTCGAATCGTGGATGGCGTTCCTCGGGAGCGCGGCGAGGCTCTCGCGACGTCATCCGGAGGTCGAAATCCTCAACCTCGACATGGGCGGCGGGACGACGAACCTCGCGCTCGGGATCGATGGAGACGTCCGCCGCACGGGGTGTTTGTTCGTGGGGGCGAGGCATGTGCAGGTCGAGCCCGGGACCTATCGCATCGTCTCCCTATCGAGATATGCCCGGGCGCTCCTCGATCACCTGGGCATGGCCCGAGGGCCCGGGGACGAGCTCTCCCCGGGCGATGTCGACGTGGTGCTCTCGTTTTACGTCGCGCTGCTCGAAGCCGCGGTCACCGGGCACGCCGAGGCGTTCACGACGGACGCCGCGCGTTTGCATCTGCACACGGACATCGCGCTCGAACCCCCCGCGCCGCACGTCCCCCGCATCGTCACGCTCTCCGGCGGCGTGGGCGCGCTCGTGTACGACAAACTCCGAGGCGCGCCGTGGCCCTCGACCACGTTGTTCGGGGATCTCGGCATTGACCTTGCCCAGCGAATCCTCTCGTCCGACGTCCTCGCGCGTGATCTCTCCGCGTGGATCCCCGACCATTTCGGCCGCGCGACGGTCTTCGGAATGATGCGGCACAGCATGGACATCTCCGGCGCGACCGTCTTCCTCTCGTCGCCGGACGTCCTGCCCCTGCGTGATCTGCCCATTCTCGGCCGCCTCGGAAGCGACGCCGATGCCGGCCGCGTGGACACGCTCCTTCGTCTCGTGCGCGAGAGCCAGGCCGGCGGATGCTTGCGGATCGAAGGGGCTGGGCCCTCGCTCGCCGCCCTTCGCCGGCTCGGCGCCTTGCTCGGCGACGTATTGAGGGCGCATCCGCTGCGGCCCGAACAGACCTTGGTTTTGTTCGTGGCCGAAAACGTGGGCAAGACCCTCGGCCACTACGTCAGCGATTGGGGCAAGAGCCCCCTCAAGCTCGTCGTCATCGACGAGGTCGCCGTCAAGGACGCCCGCTTCGCGCAGATCGGGCGCATGAAGGGTCACGTCGTTCCTGTGTGGTATTACGGGCAAGAGTGAGAGCGAGGAAGCGATGGAGAAGGTCACGGAGGCGCTCGTGCCAGGGTCGGACATCGTCGTTCCCCCGCCCGGGCCGCCGGAGCGGTATCGGGCGACCGTCCTCGACGAAGAGATTTCGTTCCTCGGGCTGAAGGCCCTCCTCGGCGCTGCCGACGAGACCAAGGCGGGCGACCGCAATGCAGGGCTCGCGGCGAAGAGCGCCCGGCACCGCGAGGCCGCCCGGACGATCCTGTCTTCGTTGACGCTGCGGCACCTGTACGACCACCCGCTCACCGACGACGACGGGAATGTCGATTCCGTCATGCGGGTCAATTACGCGATCGATCTCGCCGTCTTCGCCGAGATCGAATCGCTGACCGTGGGCGGGCTGAAGAACCATCTCCTCCGCTCGCCGGGCGCTACGATCGCGCGCGTGGGCAAGGCGTTGACCGGCGTGATGGCGGCCGCGCTGGCGAAGATCTGCGACGTGCACGAGCTCATCTTCCTGGCCCGGCGCATCTCGCGGCCCACGAAGGCGCGGACGAACCTGGGTTTGCCCGGGACCTTGTCCTCGCGCTTGCAGCCCAACCACCCGACCGATGACCTTCGCGGGATCTCGCTGCTCTTGTATTGGGGGCTCTCGGTGGGCGCGGGGGACGCGCTGCTCGGCATCAACCCCGCCATCGACACCGTCGAGAACGTGTCCGGGCTCCTGCGCCACCTCGACAAACTTCGCCAGAAGACCGGCGTCCCCACGCAGATCTGCGTCCTCAGCCATATCAAAACCCAGCTCGCTTGCCTCGAACGAGGCGCGCCCGTCGAGATCCTCTTTCAGAGCTTGGCCGGCACGGAGAAGACGCTCACGTCCGAGTTCGACGTGACCGTGGAGCTGCTCGATCACGGCTATCGCACCATGCGTGAAAAGGGGCCCCTCGGGCCGGACGCGCGGCAGTTCATGTATTTCGAGACCGGCCAGGGGAGCGAGTTCACCTACGGCAAGCACCATGGCATCGACATGACGACGACGGAGGCCCTCTGTTATGGCCTCGCGCGTCGGTACGATCCTTTCATGGTGAACAACGTCACCGGCTTCATCGGGCCGGAGACGCACCTCGACAATTTCGAGATGATCGTGTCGAACCTCCAGGACCATTTCATGGGCAAGCTCCTCGGGTTGCCCATGGGCATGGCGCCGTGCTTCACGCTCCACTCGCACATCACGCTCGAAGGCCAGCAGATGGCCACGCAGATGCTCACGGCGGCGGGCGCGAATTATTACATGGATGTCGCGCTCAACACCGATCGAATGCTCGCCTATTTCGATACCAGCGGCCACGACGACCAGACCTTGCGCGAGCTCTACGGCAAGCGCGTGACGCCGGAGTACGAGGCGTGGGCGATCGAGCGGGGGATCTTCCGCAAAGACGAGGACGGCAGCCTCGCCCGCGGGCCGAACTGGGGAAATCCTCGGCTGTTTCTTTCGTCGGACGCGGAGCTCCAGGGGCTCGTCGCGACCACGCCGGCCCTGCATGGCTTCGAGAATGCCGGGCCGCGGCCGGCCGACGAGGTCAGCCGCCGCGTTCGCCTGCATCAGGCGGTGGGCCGGGAGGCGACGCAGAGCGAGCTGCGCGTGGGCGAGCTGCAAGAGGTCGTCGATTTTCGCGTGATCGCCACGGAAGCGCCTTCCAAGGAAGCGCACCTCCATTCGCCGCACCTCGGCGCGCGGGTCGCCGCCGCAGACCGCGCCGCGCTCGTCCCGGAGCACCGGAAGGTGCAGATCCTCGTCTCCGACGGCCTGAGCGCCGAGGCCGTCCACCACAATGCCGGCGACCTGCTCCCCGTCCTCCTCGACGGCTTGAACGCCCGCGGCATCCCCATGGGCAAACCAATCCTGGCCCCGAACGGGCGGGTGAAGCTCGCCGAGGACGTGGCCGAGCTCGTCCAATGCGAGCTCGTGATCTGCCTGATCGGCGAGCGCCCCGGCGGCGACGCCCTCGCGTCGCGTAGCCTCTCGGCTTATCTGGTGTATTGCCTGCGGGAGGACGAGACGAGACGGAGAGCCGTCGCCTTCAGCGGCAATCCCGAGGTTCGTTTCGAGGTGACGGTGATCTCGAACATCTATGCCGGCGGGCTGCCGCCGCTCGAAGCGGGCGGTGCCATCGCGGAGAAGGTGTTCGAGGTGCTGGAGCGTCGCGCGGCGGGCAATCGCCTGGAGGCGTTGCTCTTGGCTTGAGGCGGGTCAGGGCACGCGCTTCGCCGTGGCCTTCACCGTGATCGGGCCGGAGCCGGGCGTCGGGCACCCACACTTCGAGTACACGAGCGTGCCCATGGCATCGTCGCCCGCGAATTGCAGCGTGAGTTCGCGCTTCTCGCATTGATCCTCGCCGGAGAAGCAATACGACGTGTCGCTTTCGGCCGTGAGCGTGCATCCGTCCGCCGAGACGGATCCGGTCGCCGTATACGAGGCGGGCTCGGGGGGCATCGGGTTGCACGTATGCATGGGCATCGGGTCGTCGCCCTCGAACGTGACGCTGATCGAGACGTCGGACGCGTTGGGCGTGATCGTCAAGAGATCCCCCGCGGGGACGCAGCCGGCCATGTCTTTTTCGTACGTGATTTCCCATTTGCCGGCGGCGGAGCAGGTCCCTCCGCCGCCCGCGCCGCCGGTGCCACCGGTGCCACCGGTGCCGCCGGACGCGCCGGCGCCCCCATTGCCGGTATCGCCGCCGTCACCCCCACAGGCGGGGGCCCCGAAAAGCGCGAGGGTTGCTGCAAGAAATGCCGAAGAGAACGCAAGAGAAGGTCGCATGGGGCCGAGGATAGCCGCCGGGGGCGGATCTCGCCAGGCCACAAAACTGCTCTCGCGTGGGATTAGGAAGGGGACGGGAAGGGGACGGGAACGAGGCGCTTCGTTTTACTGCGCGAGGCGGCGAATCTCGCCGAGCACGCGGTAGAACCCGCCGCCCGCGACTTCGCGCACCTCGTCGACGACGTACTTGGCGCCCTCGACGCGAATGTTGCGCGGGAACTGGCAATTGTATGACGACTTGAAGCCCGGCGAGACGACCCGCACGCGGAGCTTGCCGGCTTGCTTCACGCATTCGACGATCACGCCCTTCGACGTGTCGCGCGTGGTCTCGAGTTGCGTCGAGGGGATCTCCTCGACCTTCGCCGGGGCCTTGATGTCGCGCGGCGTGGGCACCTCGCCCGCCTGCGCCTTCTGGATCGCCTCCTCGCTCGCGTCGATGCAGGCGAGCGAGCCGTCGGTCGTGACGATGTAGAGCCGCTCGTCGCGGTATTGCATCGAGTACGCCGAGCCGCACCCGGTCGCGAGCTTCCACAGGCGCTTGCCGGTCGCGTCGAAGCAATAAATCGTGGAGCTCGAGTCGCCGCCGAAGATGTACTTGCCGCCGGGCGAGGCCGCGCAGGAGTAGACCGTGTCGTCGCAATCGCAGACCACGCCGGGCTTGCCGCCCTTCGTGAAGACGTAGACCTTGTCGTCCGTCGTGCCGGCGTAGACGTCCGAGGCCTCCTGCCAGCCGAAGAGCACCGAGCCGCCCGTCTTCGCCTCCCAGACCGATTTGCCGTCCTTCCAGGCGTACTTCGTCACGCCCCCGGAATGGCCGTGGTAGACGCCGTTCTCGTCGGCGCGCACCATCCAGCCGCTCGAACCCTTGCTCTTCTTGCGCCAGTTCGTCTCGTTCTCGTGATCGAAGATCGCGAGGTTGCCGTCGGCGTCGGAGACGCAGAGCTTGCCGCGGTAGATGTCGATCCAGAAGATGTCGACGTTCTCCTCGACCTCGTACGCGAGGCGCGGGACGTGGCCGCCGAGGTCGTAGACGTTGCCGTCGTCGCAGCCGGCATAACGCCAGTCGTCGTCGGCGATGATGCATTTCACGCCGTCGGGGAGCTTGTATTGCTGCTCGATCGTGCCGTCGGCCGTCACGGCGAACACGGCGCCGCGCTGGTTGCCGACCCAGAAGAGCTTCGTGTCGATGTAGATGCCGAGCGCGGCCGCGCCCGAGTTGAACTTCCACAGGACGGGCGCGCGCTTCGCCGTCGAGGGCGAGGGCTTGCTCATGATGGTCCGGCGCGTGACGGCGCGCTTTTGCCGCACGCCCATCACGGCCGCCGCGTAGCCCTTCTTCTTTTTCTCGTTGATCTTCTTCTGCGCGAACGCGGTCGCCTCGGCCGCCGTGCGGAACTTCTGCTCCTGCTTCTGCCCGCCGTCGCCGATCCGGCCATATCGAATGGAGACCTTCGTCCCGTCGATCAGCACCTCGTAAAACTTGTGCGAACCCCCGCCGTCCTCGGAGAGCTCGAGGTACGTCCGGTTCGCGTCCGCGGCGGCGGGAGCGGCAGCGGGCGCGGCGGCGGCAGCGGGAGCGGCAGCGGGCGCGGCGGCGGCCGTCGTGGTGCGGCCGGAGGAGGAAGCGGCGCGGCTGCGTTTGGCGGCCGGGGCGGGGGCGCG
>NZ_JARZHI010000071.1:0-56175 GCF_029946465.1 Polyangium sorediatum | reverse complement strand
CGCGGGGTCTCCCGCGACGAACCTTTCTCTTCATTTGGGGGATTTTCTTCTCCCCCAACCTGTGCGAGAAAACAAGCGACGCCAGCCGGTGTTAGCACCACCGACCGGCGTCTGACCCGCAAACACCGCACAACCGGAGTTCACGAGCTGTGAGCAACGTAGACGTCCATCCTGAATCCGCCAAGAAACCTACACGCCTTCCCTCGCCCGAGGCTTCCTTCGCGCGGTTTTACCGCGAATGCCGGGGGTTCGTCCGCTCCGTCCTTCGCGCCCGCGGGGTTTCGGCTCGGGAGGCCGACGATCTCGTGCAGGAGGTCTTCGTGCTCGCCTGGCAGCGCCACGATCGGCTCGCGCTCGGCGACCAAGCACGACCATGGCTCTACACGGTCGCGCTCTACATGGCCTCGAACCATCGCAAGCTCGCCCGGCACCGAGTCGAGGACCTCACGGCCGATCTCCCCGAGCCGCTGGTCTTTCCACGAATGATCCAGGCCATGGAGGCGACCCGCCTCCTGGCGAGGGTCCTCGGCAAGCTCGGCCGGAAGGTCGCCGCGGTGCTGATTGCGTACGAGATCGAGGGACGTTCGATGGTGGAGATTGCCCGCAGGCTGCGAATACGGTTGAAGACGGCCTACGCGCGGCTGCAACTGGCGCGGGAGAAATTGGTCAGTCTTGCGCCGAACGGCCTGGAATGTCGACATCGATTGCCCCTCGGGAACTTGGGTCGAAGAATTCGGGCCAGCAAGTAAGCGCATTGTAGAGAGCGCCGCTGAGATCCGCACCGCTGAGGTTCGCACCGTTCAGGTCCGCACTGATGAGGTCCGCACCGATGAGGTTCGCACCGCTGAGGTCCACACCTCTGAGGTCCGCACCGCTGAGGATCGCACCGCTGAGGTCCGCACCGCTGAGGCCCGCACGTCTCAGGATCGCATCGATGAGGTCCGCACCGCTGAGGTTCGCACCGCTGAGGTTCGCACCGATGAGGTCTGCATCTCTGAGGTCCGCACCGCTGAGGTTCGCACCGCTGAGGTCCGCATCGCTGAGGTCCGCACGGCTGAGGTCCGCACCGCTGAGGTCCGCACCGCTGAGGTCCGCACCGATGAGGTCCGCACGTTCCAGGATAACGCCCTTTGCGCTGATCCATGGCGCACACAATGGCGCCCACTCCTGACGCATCCAGAACCATGCCAGCATGGAACGCAGCGCCGACGTCTCGACCTTCAATGGTTCCAGTCCATGAAGGTAGCACCGGATCGTAAACGCAGCATACCGAAGCGGAACGCGCTGGTCATCTCGCCATGACCGTTCCTCCTCGTGCTTGCCCTCGTCAAAATCCGGCCGTTCATCGACGAAGCAGCCCTCCGCCCAACCCCCAAGGCTCTTTCTTTCGTCCTCCTTCCACTGGACGCCGTTGAGGATGGCCAGCAGGAACTCGAAGCTGCGATTGCCTGCTTCGAGCAACATCGCGCCATAAAGCTCACGCTCCAGGCTCCTCTGCCTCGATTCTCTGCGTTCCTGGAGAATCGCCCGCAACCTATCCGCCCACCAGCGAGCCGCCAAGAACTCCCCGAAGCTCTTGTGGCCGAACAGGATCACGTGGTTCTGATCCCGCAAGTCTGCCTGCAACACGAGCATGGCTCCCATGCGGATCATCTCCTGGATCTGCGGCTCTTCGCGGAGGTCGAGCACCTTCCGGAGGAGATTGTTGACGTCTTGCAAATCGAGATGCTCGCCCCGCGCTTCACGCCTCCGGTGTTCCCACGCAATGCGCGACATGAGCCACAACATCGCATCCTCCGGCGAGGTTTCCTTTCCGACGTGGCCATGTTCGCGCAGCTTCTCTCGGAGTCTCTCGGATGCTTCCGCAACACGAGGATGCCGATCCCGGTCGTGCTTGCACTTCCCAGCGGCGATCTGCTTGAAGAAATGCTCGTAGATCGCCACCTGGCTCGTTTCGCCCTGCTCGATCCGGGTAGGACCCCAGGTGACGGCGATCATGAAGAGCAGGATGGGCGTCGTCGCCAGCGCCAGAAGTTCGGCATTCTTTAGCCCCTCGACCGTAACGGGGTCGCGCGTACTGAGCCGGTTCCAGCGATCGAGCCAAGTCCCGACTTGATCCTCCTCACGGAAAGGCTGCACATCAATGACGGGGATGCCCCCGAGCTTGTCCTCCGACGGCAACGCGCCCTTTCGGGAGAACACCACCACCCGATGCCGATCACTCGTCGCCCCCTTCAGCTCCCGAAAAAGCTGCTCCACCTCCGTGTGCGACAACGCGACCTCGTCCAGCCCATCCACGATGTACACGACCCGCATCGTATCGGGCGGCATCGCCAAAGCATCGTCACTCCGCAGCAGAGAGAGCCCAATCGCCTCCGCCTGGTTGCGAAGCGCCTCCCGGACCGTCGCAGCAAAGGACTCGCGCTGAAAGTCTCGCGCGCACTTGATGAAGATTGGAAGCACAAGCTCCGCGGACGGTTGGTTCACGCCCCGCATGTACGTCTGCGCCCACCCAAGGGCGAGCATCCGCGCGGTGAGGGACTTCCCCATACCGAAATCCCCACGCACGACGACGATGGGATGCTTCCCGAGCAGGTCGCCGATGAACTCGCGCAGGGGCTTGCGCGTTTTTCCCCAAACGCCATCCGGCTCCACATACATGAAACCAAGCGGCATCATCGGCACGCCCGGCGTGGTCGTCCCGAAGACGTGCCGCCTGTCCGAAATCGACCCATCCTCCATCAACCGCCGCCGAAGCTGCCGCGCGCGATCCTTATCGACCTCCAACAAAAACCGCCCCAGCTCCTGCCCTGCCCCCGTTACCAGCAGCTCGGCATACGCCATCTGAAACGCGCCCTCGAACTGGAGCCGCGCCCCCTCGCGCCGCATGTCGAGCAACGCCGTGTCCTCGCCCCCCTCGAACCGCCCATCGGCGAACGCCGTATACAACGCCTGATAGATCGGCGTGGCCATCGGATCGGGATGCAACACATGCATCGCCGAGAGCCTCTCCCCCGCGGCCCGCTGCTCGAATTCCGGCTGCAGCCACCCCAGCGCGACACGGAGCCGCGTCTGGATCTCCTCCTCCCGCGCGGCCTTGTCGTTCGACCGGAAAGCCCGATGGAGCCACGACCGCTCCTGCAACCCGGGCGCCATCCGCTCGTCCCCCGCCCAGTGCTCGTAGAACGCCGTGCCGAACGCCTGAAGCACGAGCGCCGTATGCAGCGCCGTCATCCGTGTCCGCGGCTTGGCCTTCGCTACCCCGTGCACGGCGCCGAGGACCTCGAGGACGGCGCTGATCGCGCTGACGTCCGATTCGTCGAAGCCCTGTTTGGCCTCGCCAAGGTAGCTGAGCGCCCCCGCAGTGAAGACCTTGCCGAGCATGGTGACGATCGTGATGGGTTCCATGGGTGGACGCTCTCCATTCACCGGGTTCTGAGCGGCGTCAGCATGGCTCGCGCACGGGCGTGAGGGCTCGTGGCCAGCAACGCCTCGGACTTGTCTCGCCACACGGGAGGCATCATTCGCGGGAAGGGCGGATGCGGTCAAGACGGGCGGAAGCGGGAACGGAAGCGGAGGCGGAGGCGGAGCAGGGGTAGGCGCCAGGCGGATGCGGTGCGAGGTTCGCGCGGAGGTTGAAGGGAAGCCCCGAGGTAGGAGCCGAGGACGTCGCGGAGGTCGAAGGGAACCTCCGAGGTGGGAGCCGAGGACGTCGCGGAGGTCGAAGGGAACCTCCGAGGTAGGAGCCGAGGACGTCGCGGAGGTCGAAGGGAACCTCCGAGGTAGGAGCCGAGGACGGCACGGAGGTCGAAGGGAACCTCCGAGGTAGGAGCCGAGGATGTCGCGGAGGTCGAAGGGAACCTCCGAGGTAGGAGCCGAGGACGTCGCGGAGGTCGAAGGGAACCTCCGAGGTAGGAGCCGAGGACGGCACGGAGGTCGAAGGAGGCGCCGAGGTAGGAGCCGAGGACGGCACGGAGCACGGAGCACGCCGCCCGCGGTTGACGCCCCACGCAAGCTGTTGTTCCTTCGGTCTGCTCCCCCGCGTTGCCATGCCCATGTCGAGAGCCCTCTCCGCCCCGCGCGTCCTCCCCGCCGCCTTCTTCGCGCTCGCGGCGCTCTCCGCCCCGCCCTCGCACGCCGCCCCGCCGCCGGATCCGGCGCGCAAGGCCCAGTGCGCGGCCGCGTTCGAGGAGGGGCAGGAGCTCGAAAAAGCCGGCCGCCTGGTCGAGGCGCGCGGCAAGTTCGTCTTCTGCAGCGCCGAGACCTGCCCGGCCGTCGTGCGCGACGAATGCGCCACCATGCTCCCGCGCGTCGAGTCGAGCCTGCCGACGATCGTGCCCGGCCTGCGCGACGCCCAGGGCAACGACGTCGTGTCGGCCGAGGTGACGCTCGACGGCACCGTCCTCACGAAGACCCTCGACGGCCAGCCCATCGCGGTGAACCCCGGCCCGCATACGCTGCGGTTCGTCGCGCCGAACGCCGCGCCGGTCGAGCGGCAGGTCGTCGTGCGTGTCGGCGAAAAGAATCGCGTGATCACCGTGGATCTGGAGGCAAAGGGCGCGGCGGCCCCAGCGTCCCCGGACGGAGGCCCGGAGGAGCCCGCGGCGTCGGGTACGTCTGGAAAACGCGTGGCGTCGTACGTGCTCGGTGGCCTCGGGGTCGTGTCGCTCGGGGCGTTTGCTTATCTCGGGATCACGGGGAAGGGCGATCTCGCGGGGCTCCGGGACGGTTGTGGCCGGACGCAGAGCTGCGCCGAGGCGGACGTCGACGCCGTGAAGACGACGCTGCTGCTCGCGGACGTGTCGCTCGGCGTCGGGGTCGTGTCGCTCGGCGTCGCGACGGCGCTGTTTTTCACGAGCGGCAGCGGCGAAAAGAAGGCGACCGCCGCCCGCCCGGCCGTGATCCCCGTCGTCGCGCCGCTGCCGGGTGGCGGCGCGGCGATGCTCGTCGGCACGTTTTGATCGCGCTCAGAAAGTGCCGCCGCCGAAGTCCTCGAAGCGGACCTTGTCCGGGATGCCATAGGTGAACACGCCGATCCGGCCGCCCGAGGTCCCCATCGGCGCGCCCGAGGCGTCCCACGTCCCGAGCAGCTTGCCGTTCACGTACGCCTCGATGCGGCCATCCTCGTAGCCGCGCCCCCAGAACGTGTCGCCTTCCACGAGCGTGTACGGGACCGGCTCGCCCACCGTGGTCCACTCCCCGCCCGTGCAATACGCGACGTGGATCCCGGGAACCGCATTGAAGCGGTTCCAGCTCACCACGACCGACTCGCATTCGCTCGGGTCCCCCTGGTTGCGCAGGATGAGCTCGATCTCCGTCTCGTCCCCGTCCATCGACTCGATCGTGACGTACGCCTCCTGGCGGGGACCAAAGACCTGATCCCATATCGCCGCGTCGGGGTCCTTGCCGACCGTCTGGAGCCGCTCGCCGTCAATCGTGTACGCCCCCGGGTACCGGAGCTTCCACGAGCCCCCGGGCACACCGTCGGCGCGGTCGAAGTCGTCGAGGATCCCCGTCGCCGGTGCGCTGACGCCGCCGCCCGCGCCCCCGTCGCCGCCCGCGCCCCCGGCGCCGCCCTCGCCGCCCGCGCCCCCGGCGCCGCCCATGCCGCTGCTGGAACTCGACCCGCTCGCCGCTTCCCCGTCCGGAGCGCCGGTCAGGCCGTCGAATGACGAGGTCAGGTAACAGGCGGGGGCGAGGAGGGCGCCGGACGCAGCGAGCACGAAGGCGAGCAGGTTGTTCGAAGCCATGGACCGAGGATACCCCGGATCCAGGCGTTTCATCTACGGCTAGGGCCTGCGCGGGAGCGCGTTCTTTTCGAGCCACGCGAACGCCTGGCCGAAGACCCGCTCGGCGTCGCCCATCTGCCCGTGCTTGGCGCCCGGCATTTCGAGGTACGTGGAAGGGATTCCCGCTGCCTGGAGCTCCGCGGCGGCCTGCTTCATGCGCGTCGTCACGTCGTACTGGCCGCTCACCATGACCGCGCCGCGCACGTGCCGGAGCCGCGCCGCGGAGGGCTCCGTGGGCGCGCCGATCAAGATGAGCCGCGAATACCGCTCGGGCCATTGCTCGGCGAGCCGCTCGCCGAGATAAGCGCCCTGCGAGTGGCCGACCAGCACGAGGTCCTTCGCCTCCCCGCCGCTGACCTCGAACGCGGCCCGGATGCGGGCGTCGAGTTTGTCGAGGTCGAGCGAATGTTTGCGCAGGACGCCGCCGCCGTTGCAGGGCGTGTCGCCGCGGACCGCGAGGATGCCGCCGTGTTCGCTCGCCGTGAACTGGAAGGCCTGCACGTCCCCGACGCCGGCCGAGCACATCCCGTGCAAAAAGAGCATTTTCGGTTTCGCTCCGTTCGGGCCGGGCACGGCGAACCCGGGCAGATCGTCGGGGATGTTCAGCGTGTACACCTCGACCGGGAGCGCGAGGCGTTTCTGGGTGGCGAGGGGGCGAATCGCGGCGAGGACGTGTTCGTCCCGGCCGCAGCCCGCAGCGGCGGCGGCGAGGGATGCGACGAGCCCGAGGCGGCGGAGCATCTGCTGCATGCCCGCTTCGTGGGGGAGGCGCTCGCTCGTCGCAATCGGGGAACGGCGGGGTTCACCGGCGGATCAATGTTCGAGATTTCCGGCGCAGCGAGGGATCAGGGTCCGTCCACGCGGGTCTGGAAGAGGCCGTTCATGTATTCGACGAGCAGCCGCTCGCGCAGCGGGGGCGGCAGGTGGTTCAGGACCTCGCTCACCGCGGCCATGCGATCGGGAAGGTTGGCGCCGGCCACGCCCGTCGCCGCCATGGCCTCGCGCAGGATGCCGCCGAGCACCGCCGGATCGAGCTTCGTGAGGTCGAGCGAGGCGAGCGCGCCGCGGAGCGCCGAGAGATCGCCGCCGGGCGGGGGGAGCGTCCGGGCGATCTCCACGCAGGCGCGGAGATCCCGGAGCAGATCGCCTGCGAGCCCGAGCGCCTTCGGGTTGAGCGAGAGGTGAATGTTCTCTTTCGACGAACCAAAGCCGAGCTGCGGCTGGACGAACCAGCCGCGGGCCTTCATCTCGTCGATGACGTGAAAGACGCTGACCTCGTCGGACGTGAAGGCGACGAGGTTCATCTCGGGCCGCGCGAGGAGCCGGAGGCCCGGGATCTCCGCGATGCCGTCCACGATCTTGCGCGTCGCGGCCAGCATGCCGCGTGCGATGTCGAGGTAGCCGGCGTCGCCGAAGTGGTGGAGCACGGCCCAGCAGGCGGCGAGCGGCCCGGCCGATTTCGTGCTCTGCACGGTCGAGTTGACGACGGTGTAACCCGACCAGCCCGCGCAGGCATAAAACTGGTGGCGCCGGAGATCCTTCGTCTTGTGGAGGATCACGGACGCGCCCTTCGCGGCGAAGGCATACTTGTGGAAGTCCATGGAGATGCTGGTGACGCCCGGGACCCGGAAGTCGAAATCGGGGACGGGCGCGCCGAGCCGCCGGAAATACGGCAGGAGAAACCCGCCGATGCACGCGTCGACGTGGAGGAGGAGGTTCTTTTCGAGCGCGAGCGCGCCGAGCTCGTGGATCGGATCGACGACGCCGTGTGCGTAGGAGACGGCCGATCCGACGAGCAGGATCGTGTTCGGGCCGATGGCCTCGCGCATGGCCGCGACGTCGGCCTTGAAGGTCGTGCGATCGACGGGCACGGAGACGAGCTTGACGTCGAGGTAATGGGCGGCCTTGTGAAACGCGGCATGCGCCGTCTCGGGGACGAGGATCTCGGGCTCGCGAATGCCGCGCGCCTCGCGGGCGTGGTCGCGCGCGGTCTTCACGGCGAGCAGGATGCTCTCGGTGCCGCCGCTCGTGAACGAGCCCGCGACGGCGTCGTCGCCGCCGAGGTGCGCGGCGGCCATGGAGACGACGTCGTTTTCGAGCACGAGCGTGCTCGGAAAGACGGTGGGATCGAGCGCGTTTTCCCCGAGGTACAGGGTGTACGCGCGGTGAATGACGGCCTCGGCCTCGGGCCCGGCATCGTAGACGTACGCGAAGGTGCGTCCGTCGCGCCAGGGCATGTCGTGGGCGCGGAACGCGGTGAGTTTTCCGAACAGCTCGTCCGTGCCGAGACCCTTCGCGGGGATCTTCATCGTGCCTCCTCGGTCGTTTTCAGGGGCCATCAGGCACGCGGCGGCCCCCTCGTGTCAAGCGGGGCGCGCCGGGCTAGGATGCGCCCGACCATGCTGACGATCGATCCCCACCCGCTGCTCGAGGCCGCCGCCTTCACGACCACGTTTCCCGCGCCGCTCGGCGAAATCGCCGTCCCGGAGAGCGTCCGCGTGCTGCTCACGCCGGGCGCCGCGGCGCCGCTCGCGGCCGACGATGCGGTCCGCTCGGCCGTGCGGGATCTCTTGCGGCACGGCGGGTACAAGCCGACGGGGCGGGGCAAGCCTTCGTCCGAGTACCTCGTCCGCGCGGTGGCCGAGGGCGCGCTCGGATCGATCAATACGGCCGTGGATACGTGCAACGCCGTCTCGCTGCACAGCGGGCTGCCCATCAGCGTGATCGATCTCGACCGCGCGACGCCGCCGCTCCGGCTCGGGATCGCGAAGCCGGGCGAGAAATATGTCTTCAATGCCTCGGGGCAGGAGATCGATCTCGGCGGGCTGCTTTGCCTGTTCGACGCGGAGGGGCCGTCGGCGAACGGGGTGAAGGACGCGCAACGCACGAAGACGCACGCGGGGACGCGGCGCACGTTGAGCGTGGTATGGGGCACGCGCGCGTTGCCTGGCCGCGCACGCGAGGCCGCGGCGTGGTATCGGCGATTGCTGGAGGAGGCCGGGGCGACGGTGGACGTCGTGGCGTGATCAGCGCGGCGTCTCGCTGGCCGGGATCCAGAAGCCGCCGCTCTCGTCGGGCAGGGCAAACACCGATTTCGGCAGCACGTTCGTCCAGCCGGCGACGGTCTCCAGCACGAGGAGCTCGGCGCCGGCCTCGATCACGCCGATCGGCCGCTCTTTTTCGTCACGCCGGAAGCGAATGGGGATGTCCTTCGAGGCCCGGGCGACGCGGGGCGGCGGATCCATGACGAGCTGCGCGCCCGCGACGCTCGTCTCGGGGGGGATGTATTGATCCATCATCTCGCCCTTCGGTAAGGCCGTGAGGTCCGACCCGCGCATCCACCCGTCGATCGCGAGATCGGCGCGGAGCTTTCCGTGGACGAACGAGCCGCTCGTCTCGGTGCTCCAGAAGAGCTTGATGTCGGCGACGCTCATGCGGAGCGTGTAGACGACGTTGCCGGCGGGGCCGTCGAGGATGTCGATGTCCTGGCCCTTGGCGAGGTAGCCGCGGCCATTGCCGGGCACCTCCATGGGCACGGGCGTGCCGCGCTGCAACGCGAGCGCGTCACAAGGCGCGCTGACGGTGGCGTTCTGGCCATTCGTGCCGGCGATGGGCATCTCGACCGTGACGAACCCGAGCTTCGCCCCGGTGATCTTGAGCTTCTGCGCGGTCGCGATCCACACGTTGCCCGAAACGATCGGGATGTCGCGGCCGCTCCAGACCGGAATCGCGTTCGTCGCGACGTAGCCTTCGAGCCGGAAGGAAGGCTCGCTCGTGCGTGTGGTGATCTTCGAGCGTTGAATGGCCGGATCCGGCGGGACCTCGCTCATCGACAGGGGGACGTAGCCGCCCTGGAAGCTCGCAATGGCGCGGCCGCCCTGGGGCGCGTCGTAAAGCACGGTGCCCTTCGCGAGCGGGGATGACCCTTTGAGGATGCAGTTCGGACCGGTCACGCCAATCGTCGCGGTGGGCGGGGGAGGAGGAGGCGGAGGAGGAGGCGGAGGCGGAGGCGGAGGAGGAGGCGGAGGCGGAGGCGGAGGCGGCGGCGGCGGCGGCGGCGGCGGAGGCGGCGGCGGCGGCTTGTTCCCCGTCGGCTTCGTCGTGGGCTCTGACGTGGCCTTCGTGGTGCCCTCGGGCCGCGGGTCCTCGAAGGTTCCCTCCGTCGGTTGCCATTGCCCCGTTCGTGGCTCGGTCGGGGTGCAGGCGACGGCAAGGCCGAGCGTGACGCAGGTCGCGGCGAGGACGGCGGCGGTGACCGACGTGCGCGCGAGATCCGGGCGGCGAGGGCAGGGAACCATGGGCGTAGCTATAACACGTTCCGGGCAGAGCTTGCGTACCTCCACGCGCTTGACGTCTCGGGCCCGTGGTCCTTAGGCTCGGCGAATGACGTTCCCTTCGCGATCTTTGGGTCTCCTCCTCGGTCTCGCCTCGTTCGTCTTCGCCACGGCCGCATCCGCACGTCCATTCCGGGTGAATGACATTCCGAACGGCACCAAATACGGCTGCTTGAACTGCCACGGCGACACGAAGGCCAGCTACAACACGGATTTCGGCAGTGACGCACGCCTCTATCTCGTCGGCGCCGTGCCGGTGCAAGAGCAAAACGTGAACTGGGCGGCGCTCTGCCCGCTCGATTCGGATCGGGACGGCTGGACGAACGGGCTGGAGCTCGGCGACCCGGATTGCGCCTGGACGAAGGGCGACGCGGATCCGAAGGGGTTCGTGTACAACCCCGGCGACCCCGACGTGCATCCGCCGCCCGTCTGCGGGAGCGGCAAACTCGAAGCTGGCGAGGCGTGCGACGGGGATCTTTTCCTGGTGAACGATTGCGCCGAGGCAGGCGCGGGGGAAGGGCAGCTCGCCTGCACGGACGATTGCAAGCTCGACCTTTCGCAATGCAGCGAGCCGCCCGGCTCGGTGCCCGACCTCAGCGGAGACGGAAACACGACCCAGCCCGGAACGTGCGCCGCGGCGCCGGGATCGGCCCGGAGCCTCGGAGGCATGGGCGCGATGATCGGGATGCTCGTCGCGGCGGCGGTGATGCGGCGGAAACGGCGGTAGGCAGGCGAATCAGAAGCGCGCGCCGAACGAGAGGCCCACGAGGCCGGGGCCGACGGCGGGCACGACCGCGATCTCGCGCAGGCGCGAGGGACCCGGGCTCTGGGGCTTCTTGTCGTCCTTCTTGCGCGGGGGGGTGAGCCGGGGTTCGTCGAAGTAATACAACAAGAACGCGAGGGCCCCAAAGCCGGCGGCCACGTTCAGCGCCGCCGTCGCGCCGTTGCGAAACGCCGTCTGCCCGTCCCGATACGTCAGGTAATCGTCGAGCTCCGTATCGCTGATCGTCTCATTTTTGCGCTTCTCGTTGAGCTTCTTCGCCTCCTCGCCGGAATCGGCCGCGAGGAACGCCATGACGATGCCCCCGGCGACGCAGGTCGCCGCCCCGCCGATGAGGACGAACGAGGTCATCCTTTGTCGCGTGCGGTCGAGCGTGGCCTTCAGGTCCTCCGACTTGCCGCGCCCGAGATCGAGCTCCGTGGTGAACGTATTGAAGCCGTTCAGGCTCACGTGGAGGGTCCGGACGCCCGCCTCGATCTGGAGCGGCGCCTGGAGCGGCAACGCGCCCTTGGGCAAACCATCCACCGTGACCGAGGCGCCAGCCGGGCCCGTGATCGAGACGTACGCCGGCATTTCGCGCAGCGGCACGTCGAGCGCCGTCATCTGGCCTTGCTTGGCCGGCACTTCGCGCTCTTCGGGGAAATATCCGGGCGCCTGCACCAGGACCTTGTGTTTGCCCGGCGTGACGTCGATCGCCTCGAGCGGCCGCGGCGCTGCGCCGTCGATCGAAATCGTCGCGTCCTCGACCTGCGTCGTGATGGAGATCTGGGTCGAGGGCGCCTCCTCGGGCGCGGGCGTGCTCTGCACCTCGGGGGGCAAACGCGAGAGGATCTCCTCGATGTCCTTGATGCCCGCGTCGGCCTCGCCGCGGCGCTTGCCCGTCGTGTCCGTGGCCAGGTACCGGCGATAATAGTCCACGGCCTGGCGCAGGTTCTGCGGCTTGCCATCGTTGCCGTATTGCTTGCGGTAGGCCTGCGCGATGGAGAAGAGGAGGCCGGGGCGCGTCGTGAGCGCGTAAGCCTGCTCGAAGGCGCGGACGGCGTTCGCGTAATTGCCCTTCTCGTATTCACGCGCGCCGGTCTCGAAGTAGGCGCGCGCTTCGGGGGAATCGACGTCCGCAGGGCCCGCGAGCGAAGGCCCCGCCCCGGTCGCGAGCGCGAGCGCCACGAGCGCCGCGAAGAAACGCTTCATCGGGCGATCTCCTTGCCGAGGAAGAGGAGCAGCTTCTGGCCCTCGGCGACGAGCAGATCGTCGACGCCGTCGCTGTTCGCGTCGATCGCGAGCAGCGCTTGGCCACCCCGGATCCGGGAGAACGGCAAAGGCGGTTCTTCGTCCGGCAGGACCACCGGGACGATGAACTTGCGGGTCTTCGCGTCGAACGAGAACACGTAGAGCCCGCCCCGCGTGAGCACCGCGAGCTCCTTGTCCGCTGTCGCATTGGTGTTCAGCAATGCGATGTCGATGATCCCCCGCAGTTCCTCGGTGTCTGCGTTGCTCGTCGCCATGTCGGGGCCGAAATAATCGTCCGACAGATCGGCGGCGAGGGTCATGTTTTTCGCGTTGACGGGATCCTTGCCCGAGCCTTCGTTCCAGAAGATCGCGACGGCGGACCGGACCGTGATCGGATTCCCGTTCTCCTGGGGCACGCGCTTTTGCACGAGGACGACGATGTCGCGCTGGCCATTGCCGTCGACGTCGACGACGAGCGACGGCACGTTGAACGGATCGGGGTCCGGCAAGACGAGATTGTGAGCCACGGCGGGGATGGGGTTCGGGAGCGGATCGAATTGACCGGCCCGGTAATCGTTGACCCAGAGGCCCTGGCTTTCCCCCGGGGCATCCATGAAGATCGCCAGCGCGTCATGCACCGCGTCGTACCGCTGGTCGTAATTCACGGGCGCGATCAGCATGCTGCCGTTCATCGCATCCAAGCCTTCGAGGACCGGCAGGGACGAACCATCCGAGGAACAACCCGCGAGCCAGATCTTGCTGGCCGTCCGCGCCACGATCGTCGACGGGGTCACCGTCTCCTCCTCCTCGGTCTCGTCCGGCGGCGAAGGCGCCTTGCATTCCTCGACGCCGAAGCGCGACACGACGATCTGGGTCGGTCCATCGGCGGAGTTCGATAGTTCCATTCCCTGCCCCGGAGGGGGCTTGATGGTGAGCGGCGCGAGAAGCCTTCGACCGACGTTTCCTTCGACGATCGTGAAATGCTTGGTGGGCGAGGTCATGCCCGGCATGCCCGGCATGCCCGCCATGTCCGACGTGCGCACGGAGAGGACCACGAGATCGTCGAGCAGATCGGGGGCACCGACGGCATTTTTCCCTTTCACGCGGCCCGCGGCGATGTGCTCGAGGCCCTCGAAGACGCCGAGGGAGAGAGGGGCCTCGGGCACGGCCAGCGGGCGGCCGAAGAGCATGAGGAGCTCGCTCGGGCCCGAGGACATCTGGCCATTCGGCGCGGCGGGCGGCACGAGCCGGAGGACGGCGTCGTCCACGGAGTCGCCGTCGAAATCACCAACGGCGAACTCGCCGACGATCTCCTCCACCGGAATCGTGAACGTCTTGAGTTCGCCCCCTTCGACGCGACTCCACACGTCGAGGAGCGTCTGCTTTTCGCGCGCCGCGAGGAGATCCGGGAGCTTGTCGCCATTGAAGTCTCCGAACACGGCGCGCCCCCATTTCACGCCTGCCGGGATTTTCATGCAATCCCGCGTGTACGTGTCATCAGGACTGGGCTGGAACGGGTTGTAGAGGACCCCACGAGCATCGACCACGTCGAGCGCCCCATTGACATCAAAGTCACCCACGGCGAGGGGCGGGCCGCCGAGGGTACGCCCGAGGCAGCTCTCGGGATCGAAGACGCTGAGCGGCTCGAGGTAGGTCGGCGCGGGCATGGGCGCGAGGAACGTACCATTGCCCTCGTTCCGGTAGAGATGCAGGCCCTCGGTTTTCGTCGAATCCACGAGTCCGACGAGCAGATCGTCGTCGCCGTCGTCGTCGGCGTCCGCGAAGAAGACGCCGGTCCACAGGGAGGCGCCTGCGGGGAGCGAAATGGGGATGAACGTCGGCTCCTCGGCGAGCTTTTTCGGAGCCTGGCACGTGAGAACGTACATCGCAGGTGCCGGGGCCGCGAGCGCGAAGGCGATGAGGGGGCACGCGGTGGGTGTCTTCGCCGGGGCGAAGGCGACGCCGGCGAGCGTCCCCGAGAACGAGGGGCCGACCTGCTTGGGGGGAGGCGTGGAATCTGCTTCGTCGCTTTCCCCGATGACCCGCGCTTCGAGGGTGGTTTGTCCCGCATTCGTGACGAACGCGAGCAGCATATTGTCTTCATCGAGCCGGCCGAGGGGCAAGAGCCGCACCGTGCCGAGGTCCACGTCCCCCGAAGGATAACTCCTCGGCAGGAGCGTGCGGTTGTCCTGCCCCGTCAGGACGCCGAGCGCGTTGCCGAGGTTCAGGATGAGATCGGAGGTGCCGTCCCCGTCGATATCGCCGATTCCAGGCAAACGTCGATCGTTTGGCACGTTGAGCGATTGGTCGATGAGGCCGTTCGTCTCAAAAAACAGGATGTCGAGCGAGCTGTCGTCGATCGCCACGGCGTCCTGCCGGCCGTCACCGTCGAAATCGCCGGAGAGCAAGCGTCGCACGCCGCCGCCCGCGATCGAGAGCGGAGAGGCGGAGAGCCCGCCGGGCTTGCGGCATGTGCCGTCAATCCCGCAGCCGAACTCGGCCGGGCACGCCACGGTCGGATCGTCGGCGAGGTTGCAGACGTAGCGGCAGGCCGAGCCGCAGCGGGTCTTGCGCTTCGTGCTCGTGTCCCCCGCGTCCCCCGCGTCCCCCGCGTCGACCGTGTCGACGGTGTCGACGGGATCGGTTTCCGGGTTGCCATCACAATCTTCGCCCGTGTCGGGTTCGAAGACGCGGTTGCCACAGACGTTCTTGTCGACGTTGTCGAGGGGCTCGCAGCTCGCGACCGCCACAGCCCCAAGGAATGCAGCGAGGCCGATCAGCGCCGCGCGACGCCGGAAGCTAGTACTCGAGGTCCCCACGATTCTTCACCGTCTTCGCCGTCCCGCTCGTCCGCGGCTGGGAGGTCGCCTTCTCCTTCTCCAGCGTGATCGGGATCAGGAGGTTGTGGTTGGGCTCGACGGTGACCGATTTCGATTGATGGCCCTTCGCCGAGAAGGTGAGCTCGACCGGCGCATCGCCGCGCGGGATCTTGATGGGGCCGGGCGCGACGCCGAGCTTGCGCTCGCCGAGGTGGATTTCGACGTTCTCCGGGGTCGCCTGGACGCGAAGCTCGATTTCGAGCGGCACATCCGGCACGACCGTGGGCTCCGGCGCGCTCGGCTTCTCCGGGGGGAGCGCGGGGAGCGTGGGCGGCGGGGGAGGCGGAGGCGGAGGGTGCGCAGCCACGGCGTCGGGCCCGCCCCGGGAAGCATAAAGCGTCGCCACGCCGATTCCCGCGACGAAGAGGCCCGCGCCGAGGGCCACGAAGAGAACGTTGGAGCGGCGGCTCGGCGCGGCGTCCGGCGTGGACCTGAGCGTGGCCTTCGGCTGCTCCCCCGAGGGCGAGGTCGAGCCCGTGGTCGCCGGCGCCGCGTCCGGCTGCATCATCGTCGTCGCCTGCCCGAAGACGGCTTGCTCGGCGGGCGTGAGGCCCGCCGGCACGTCGAGGCGCGGGAGTTTTTCGCTCGAGCGCGTGGCGACGGCGGGCACCTCGATTCCCGCCGCGCGGGCCGCATCGACGACCGCGTCGATCGCGGCCGTCACCGAGGCCGGGCGTTCGGCCGGATCCTTCGCGAGCATCCGGAGCACGGGCGCGTCGAGGGTCGTGCCGAGGTCCGGACAAACCGACGACAGGGCCGGTGCGGGGGACTGGACCTGCTGCATGAGCACGTCCATCACGTCGTCGCCCAGGAACGGCGGCTGGCCCGTGAGCACGGCGTGGGTCATCACGCCGAACGAATAGATGTCCGTCCGGTGATCGACCTGCTTGCCGCGGCATTGCTCGGGCGACATGTAGAGCGGCGTGCCCATGGGCGTGCCGGTGCGCGTCTTGTGGCTCTGCGAGTCGCCGAGGAGCTTCGCGATGCCGAAATCGAGGAGCTTCGGGAAGACGGAGCGGTCCTCGTCGAAGACCAGGTAGACGTTCTCCGGCTTGAGATCGCGGTGCGCGATGCCGGCGGCGTGCGCCGCGTCGAGGGCGCGCGCGATCTGCCGCAGGATGGGCAATGCTTCGGAGGGGCGGAGCCGGCCACGTTCGCGCAGGTATGCTTCGAGGGTCATGCCCTCGAGCAGCTCCATGATGTAATACTGCCGTCCGTCGTCGAGCTTGCCGAACGAGAAGATGTCGATGATGCCGCGGTGGCGGATCTGGTTGACCGCGCGGGCCTCGGCGACGAACCGCGAGACCATCACCGGGTTGTGCGAGTATTGCGGGTTCAGGACCTTGATCGCCGCGAATTTGCCGATGACCGGGTGGACCGCGGCGTACACCGCGCCGAACCCGCCCTCGCCGATTTTGCGCTCGATGCGGTATTCCCCGACGATCCGGCCGGGCTCGAGCTGGAGCGCTGCGGCCGGGATCGCGTCGTCCGGGACGAGAGACGTGCCGTCGCTGGGGCAGGTGGCGACGTCGCCCGAGTAGGTGGCAAGGCAAGTAGGACAGGTGGCCATGCGGCGCTCGGCGGGAGCCTACACCACGCAGGGGCGCGAGTAGAAGCCCGAAGGCACGAAACGTACAGCTTGACAGGAGGCATGTGGGGTCGTTCGCTTCGCCGGACATGGAAGCGGCGTCCCGGTTCGTCTCGGAGAGCCTCGCGCGGGCGCTCGCGCTCGTCGTGCCGGCGCTCGACATCCTGCGCGAGCGGCCGGATTCCAAGGAGCCGCCCGACTTTTGCGAGGCGCGCGGCTATGCGGCCTTCCTGCGCGCGCTTGCCGACGACGAGCTCGCTCGTTGCGAGGCCGAGGGGCTCGCGGCGCGTTTGCCGATGCTCGCGGGCGCGCCGCCGTCGCTCGTGGAGCTCGGGCGCGCGGCGCGCGAGGTGTCGGCGCTGCCCGAGCGGCTCGCGGCGACGCCGGGGACGCGGCTCGATCGGCCCCGATCGATCTCGGAGCGCAAGACGCGGCAGCTCGAAGCGCTGCTCGACGCGGTCGAGCCCATGGCGCGGAGGGCGCGGAGGATCGTGGACGTGGGCGCGGGGCGAGGGCACTTCACGCGCCTCGCGGCCGCGATGTTCGATCGCGATGCGGTGGGCATCGAGCGTGAGCCGCAGCGCGTGGAGGCGGCTTCGATCCTCGGGCGGGGTACGCGCGCGCGGTTCGTCGTGCTCGACGCGCTTCGGGATTCGATCGTGTTCTCGCCCGACGATCTCGCGGTGGGGCTGCACGCGTGTGGCTCGCTCGGCGATCGGTTGGTGCTCGAAGCATCGAGGGCACCGTGCGACGTGGCGCTCGTTTCGTGTTGCCTGCAGAAGATCGACGGACCTTCGCGTGAGCCGCTTTCGGCCGCGGCGCAGGCGGCGGGGCTCGTGCTGCCCCGCGAGGCGCTCGGGCTTTCGAACCTGACGTCGCGGCTCGTGGGCGTGGAGGCGAGCCTCGCGGAGATGCTTGCGGCGCGGAAACACCGGCACGCGCTCGCGCGGCTCTTGCGGGCGCGGGGCGTCGCGATCGCGCCGGGCGAGGAGATGCGCGGCATCAACCGGCGACGGGCGCGCGAAGGGCTCGGTGAGCTCGCGGCGCGGGCGCTCGCGCTCCGCGGGCTCGCGCCTGCGACCGCGGCGGAGATCCGGGAGCACGAGGCGGAAGGGGCGATCGAGTTCGACCGGATTCGACGCTGGACGTTGCCGCGCGCGATGCTCGCGCGGCCGCTGGAGATCACGGTCGTGCTCGACCGCGCGGCGGCGCTCGAAGAGCGTGGGTATACGGCGCGGGTCGCGGAGGTGTTCGCGGCGGAGGCGACGCCGCGAAACCTCGCCATTCTCGGCGAGGCGCCGCGGGGATAAGAAACACGTTTTATTTGGGCGGAGGCAGCACGCACGTCCCGTTCGGGGTGCAGACGAGCGGCGGGCAACAATCCTTGTCCGTGCTACACGGGCCGCATTGGCCGCCGGGGCCGCAGGCGGGGGTCGGGTTCACGCAATCGTGGCAATCGGTGCACGCGCTGCCCGGCGGCTGGCAGCCGTCGATCGTGATGATCGCCTCGTCGTAATGGACCTTGAATTGGTGGGCCGTGGCGATGCTCTTCGCGAAGACGGCGCCGAAGATCTCGAGCGCGTTGCTCGCCTGGAGCGCCGCGTTCGGCATGTAGAGGTTCGCCCCGAGCACGAATGCGCCGGCGAGCGCCACCTGCGTGCCGCCGATGTAGACACGCGTGGCCGCGGGGCGCGTGATCGCGCCGATCGCCGCCTGGTTCGTCAGAGCCACATTGCCTTTCACGAAGAGATCGAGCTCGGCCGTGTCGGTGAGGTCCATCGTGAGCTTGCCGGCGACCGCGATGTCGCCGTCGATCGCGAGCACCGTGCGGCCCGTGAGGTGCACGGTGACGGTGCTGTCGGACTTGATGCCCGTGAGGAAATACCGGCCGCAGGGCAGGGTGATCTCGGTGGGCATGCTGGGGGTCGACACGAGCACGTCCGGGTCGACGCCATTTTCGTCGTTGTCGTTCGTCCCGCCGAACGCCTGGACGATGCCGGCGACGTCGACGGGATCGTCGCAGTTGCAGGGCGTCTCGATGTCGACCGGGCCGACGACGGAGCCGCCGAGCGCGTTCACCTTCGCCGTGTTGTCGGCGATCGGGGTGAAGAGCTTGCCCTGGATCGTGAGCTCCTTGTTGCTGCTGTTCACGACGCCGCCGATCGTCGCGTTGCTCTGGGCGGAGGCCACGTGCGAGATCGTGGCATTGCCGCCGCATTGCATGTCCTGTACGACGTCGTGCTGGTTCGTCGTGCTCATCGAGCCCTTCACGAGCAGCGCGCCCTTGATGCTCGCCGCGGCCTGCGCGCTGTAGTTGCCATTGACGCCGATCGAGCCGCCCGCGAGCGGTTTGTTCGGGTCGATCGAGGAGAACGAGTCGGTCTGGATGGTGTTGTTCGCGTCGAAGCCCGTGCAGGAGCAGGCGGCGAAGAGGAACGTCTTTTTGCCGATGTCGCCCGTGCATTCCCCGGACCCCGGGATCGGGATCGCGCCATTGCCCATGCAGAAATCCTCGAGCCCCGCGTCGAGCGGGTTTCCGCCCGTACCCGAGGAGGACGACGACGGCGCGCCGCCCGCGCCGCCCATCCCGCCCGCGCCGCTGGATCCGCCGGAGCCCACGAATTCGCCGCCCACGCCCGCGCCGGCCTGCCCGCCCACGCCGCCCGCGCCGGCCTGTCCACCCGCTCCGCCCGTGCCCGAAGCCGAGCCCGCGCCTCCCGCTCCGCCCGATCCGCAGGCAGCGACGAGGGCCGTGGGCAATGCCACCAGGACGAGGAGAGAAAAAAGCTGCTTGTGTCCCATCATGACCGGATACCACGATGGGGACACAACACGTCAAGCCCCTTCCCTTGACGTCTCGCGCGCGCGCCGCTAGCCCTGTGGGGGAAACGCCGTGTCCACCTCGTATGATCTCGCCGCCATCGCCTCCCGGCTCGCCATTCTCGATCTCGTGTCCGAGGCCGCCACGACGGAGCGACAAGCGGCCGTCGCTGCGATCCTGCGCACGCCACGGGAGGGGAACGAGGCCGAGGTCCTTTTGATCCGGCGCTCCGAGCGCCAGGGAGATCCGTGGTCCGGGCAGATGGCGTTCCCGGGCGGTCGGCGGGAGCCCGCGGATCCGAGCCTCTATTACACGGCCTTGCGCGAGACGGAGGAAGAGATCGGGCTCGATCTCGCCCAGCACGGCCGCTTTCTGGCGCGGCTCGCGGACCTGCCCGCCGTGGCCCGGGCGCGGCGCGTCGGAATGAACATCACGCCGTTCGTCTTCGCGCTCGACGACCCCGATCCGCCGCCGTTCACATTGAGCGCCGAGGTGGCCGAGGTGGTATGGGCGCCAATCGGCCCGATGGCGCGTGGCCAGAGCGCATCGAAGTATGCGTACAACCACGAGGGAAACGTGCTCGATATGCCAGCGTTCGCCGTCGAGCAACGAATCGTGTGGGGATTGACGTACCGCATGCTCGAAATGCTGTTCGAGGTCCTCCACCAGCGTTGAGCCCCGACAGGGCTTGACAGGCGGCTGCCATTCTGATGGTGTCTTCGCCTTCCTTTTTGCGCGAGGTGGAGGCGTCATGAGGGCATTCCGCGGATCGTTTGTCGGGGCTATGTTCGTCGGGATCGTGCACGTCGCGGCGGGCTGCGGCGGGTCCGACGAGCTGCCGGGCGCGGGTGGGGGAGGGGCCGGCGGTGGCGGCGGATCGGGCGGTGATCCCATCACGTGCTCGTTCGAGGTGGCCTCGCACGACGTGGGATGCCCCGGCGGGAGCTGCCCCATCACGGCCGACGTGGAGGTGCGCTGCACCGAACGCGAATTCGGCGCGGCCGGGGTGCGCGTCGCGCCGGGGCCCACGGGGACGTTCCTCGGCACGTCGAGCCACGACGGGACCTATCTCTTCGAGATCACGCCCATAGGCGGCAGCCGGTTCGACGCATTTCCGATGCGGCTCGACGCGACCGCGATGGTGCTCGCGCAGGGGCCGACCGGCGAGGTCTACGCCGTCGGCGACGAGACGACGATCGACGGCAGCACCTCGCCGGTCGGATACCCGAACGGCCTCGTGCTCGTGCGCCCGGAGGGGAGCGGGTTCGTGAAAGAGGCGGTCGCCGACAGGGACGACCGGTACGTGCCCGTCCACGATTTCGAGATTGATCCGGCGGGCGTCGCGCACGTGTGGTACGCGAGCGAGCCGCCGAGCGGCGTTTCGGTCGCCAAGCGCACGGTGGACGGGAGCTTCTCGTCGTCGGCCGTGAAGACCGTCGGCGAGGGGAGTCGATTCACGATCGACGCCTCGGGCGCGCCGGTCTCGCTCGGGTTCATCCCCAATGGCTCCTTTTACGATCTCGCGTACGGCGATCCGCCGGAGGTCCTGACCGGCGTCTCCGTGCCCTCGGTGATCACAAAATACCGCGTGACCCAGGCCCCGGCGAGCGCGCTCGGCGCGGGCATCGAGCCGTTCGTCGCCGTCCTCCAGCACGACGTCGGCCTGCACGTGGTGTGGCCGGAGGGCCAGGCATCCGACGAGATCGAGATCCCCGACACGAACGTCCCGCCGTACGTTTGTCCCGCCACCACCGAGTACGATTCGCAGAACGGGACATGCCCGGCTCCCTGCCACGAGACCACGACAGGCATCGAGAACGGCGCCTTCGCGATCACGCGGACCGCGGACGGCAAGGTCTGGCTCGCCTGGATCGTGAGCCACCTCGATTACATGCGCGTCTACCAGAAGCAATGCTTCGACAGCGAATTCATGTGCATCTGCAGCGGCGTGGCCGAGGACGTGAAGACCACGAACGATCTCGTGATCGCGCGGTACGAGCCCGGAAACCTTGCCGTGGATCCCTTGCTCACGCTCCCGATCGACGCGCCGGCGGCCTACGATCTGTTCTCCGACCTGTGGACGGACGTGCGGCTGCTCGACATCCGCGCATTCGGGGCCGACGTGGCCGTGGGCGTGCGGCTCGAAGACGAAAAGGGGCTCAAGGTGCGTGTGCTTCGCATCCTGAACACGCCTTGAATCCGGCGCCGGGCGCTCAGGCCGTGTACCCGCCGTCGACCACGATCTCGGCGCCCGTCACGTACGAGCTCTCGTCCGAAGCGCACATCAAAATGGCCGCCGCGACCTCCCGCGGCGTCGCGAAGCGCTCGAACGGCGAGGTCTTCGCGAGCGCCGCGTAGGCGTCCCGCACGTCGCCGAGCTCCTTCACGAGCGCCTGGAAAAACGGCTGCTTCTCCCACATCGGCGTCTCCACGCCCGCGGGCAGCACGGCGTTCACCCGGATCCGGTGCGGCGCGCCTTCGAGCGCCGCCACCTTCGTCAGCATCACCACGGCGGCCTTGCTCGCGCAATACGCGCCTGCGCCCGCGCTCGCCTTCTTGCCCGAGGCGCTCGCCACATTGACGATGCTGCCACCGCCTCCGCCGCGCATCACGCGGATCCCCCGCTGCGTGCCGAGAAAAACGCTGTCGAGGTTCACCGCGACGACGCGCCGGAAATCGGCGAGCGTGCTGTCGGCGAGCGTGCCGCTCGACGCGACGCCCGCGTTGTTCACCAGGATGTCGATCCTGCCCCAGCCCGCGAGCACGCGGTCCATGACCGACTCCCAGTCCGCCTCGTCCGTCGCGTCGAGCTCCAGCGCGAGCGCCTGGCCGCCGCGCGTCGCGATGCGCGTGGCCGCCGCCTCCGCCGCCGCGACGTCGATATCGGTGACGACCACCCGCGCGCCCTCCTCCGCGAAGAGCTCCGCCGTCGCCTGCCCGATGCCCGACCCCGCGCCCGTCACGAGCGCCACTTTGCCTGCGATGCGTCCTGCCATGGTGCCCCGACCCATCATCCGCGGCCCCACGCGTCTCGTCAACCGCCGAGCATCCCGGGCACCGTCACGGTACGCCCGGGACGCACGTTTGGTGCGCGCGATTCATCTCCCGGGCGCGCCTGTCTCGTGGCACCATGCCGCGTCATGACCGCCGCTCTCTCGTACACGCACGGCACGAGCGCGACGCCGCTGCTCGGCGAGACCATTGGGGAAAACCTGCGCCGCACGGCGTCGCGGTACCCGGATCGGGAGGCCCTCGTCGTCCGCGCGCAGGGCGTGCGGTGGACGTACGCCGAGCTGTGGGAGGCGACGACGCGGGTCGCGCGGGGCCTCGTCGCGTTCGGCGTGAAGCGGGGCGATCGCGTGGGGCTCTGGTCGCCGAACCGGTTCGAATGGGTCGTGCTCCAGTACGCCGCGGCGCGCGTCGGCGCCATTCTCGTGAACGTGAATCCCGCGTACAAGACGGCGGAGCTCGAATACGCATTGCGGAAATCGGGCGTGTCGGTGCTGTTCGCGGCGCGCAGGTTCCGGACCACGAGTTACGTGGAGATGATCGCCGAGGTCCGCCCGCGCCTTGCCGAGCTCCGGCTCGTCCTGATCCTCGACGACGATTGGAAGATGATCGTCGAGGCGGGCGGGCACGTGAGCGACGACGCGCTCGCCGAGCGCGAGGCGGAGCTCTCGTTCGACGATCCGATCAACATCCAGTACACCTCGGGCACGACAGGGTTTCCCAAGGGCGCGACGCTCTCGCACCACAACGTGCTGAACAACGGGTTTTTCGTGGGCGAGGCCCTCGGCTACGGCCCGGACGATCGGGTCTGCATTCCCGTGCCGTTTTACCATTGCTTCGGCATGGTGATGGGAAACCTCGCGTGTACGTCGCACGGGTCGACGATGGTGATCCCGGGCGAGGCGTTCGATCCGCTCGCCGTGCTGGAAGCGGTCGAGGCCGAGAAGTGCACGTCGCTCTACGGCGTGCCGACGATGTTCATCGCGGAGCTCGATCATCCGCGGTTCAAGGAGTTCGACCTGCGCTCGCTCCGCACCGGGATCATGGCGGGCTCGCCGTGTCCGGTGGAGGTCATGCGGCGCGTGGTCTCGCAGATGCACATGCGCGAGGTGACGATCTGTTACGGGATGACCGAGACCTCGCCCGTCTCCACGCAAAGCGCGATGGACGATCCCGAGGACAAACGCGTCGGCACCGTGGGCCGCGTGCACCCGCACGTGGAGGTCAAGATCGTCGACCCGAAGACGGGCACGGTGCTGCCGCGCGGGGTCGCCGGCGAGCTCTGCACGCGCGGCTACAGCGTGATGCTCGGCTACTGGGGCGACGAGGAGGCCACGCGCGTGTCGATCGACGCGGGCCGCTGGATGCATACCGGGGATCTCGCGACGATCGACGCGGCGGGATACGTGAACATCGTCGGCCGCATCAAGGACATGATCATTCGCGGCGGAGAGAACGTGTATCCACGCGAGATCGAGGAGTATTTGCACCTCCACCCGCGCGTGAGCGAGGCACAGGTGATTGGCGTACCGAGCGCGAAATACGGCGAGGAGATCATGGCCTGGATCCGGCCGAAGCCGGGCGACACGGTGAGCGAGGCCGAGCTCGTCGAGTTTTGCAAAGGGAAGATCGCGACCTTCAAAATTCCCCGGTACTGGAAGATCGTGGACGAATTCCCCATG
Source organism: Polyangium sorediatum (assembly GCF_029946465.1). Classification (NCBI taxonomy): domain Bacteria; kingdom Pseudomonadati; phylum Myxococcota; order Polyangiales; family Polyangiaceae; genus Polyangium; species Polyangium sorediatum. The sequence goes on along the minus strand of NZ_JARZHI010000071.1, from coordinate 32,062 downwards.
ACCGTGACGGGGAAGGTGCAAAAGTTCCGGATGCGCGAGGTGGCCGTGGGCGAACTCGGGCTCGAGCTCGCGTCGCGGATGGAGACCGCCTGAGCCGCGGAATCAGCCGCCGAGCTTCGCCCGGAGCTTGCTGATCGCGTCCTTGAGCTCCGTGTCCTCACGATAACAACACGGATCCCGCTTGGTCGAGCAGGGGGCGTCCTTCACGATCAAGAGCTCGTCGAGGGCGAGTCCGTCGCCCTCCTCGACCGCGCGGGCGAAGAGCGCGCGCTTGTCGGGACAAGCGGCCTTGCGCAGCTCGTACGCGACGCGCAACGCGGGCGTGGCGCGGTCCAGGATGCCCGGCTTTCCGAGGATGTCCTGGGCGCGGCGGCTCGCCTTCGTGCCGCCGCGGGTGCGCACCACGTGGAAGAGGACGTCGAGGCCGCCGCTGCCGAGCTCATTTTCGAGCGCGTCGAAGACCTGATCCGACTCGGTGAAGCTCGTCTCGAAGCCAATGCCGGCGACGACCGCGCCGACGTCGCCGCGGAGCTCGCTGCCGGTGAGGCGCGAAGGATCGAGCTTCGCGAGCGCGAGAAAAGCCTTGGCCCCCGGCCGCCATTCCTTGCGGGAGGCTGCCCGCCGGAGGCGCTCGGCCCATTCCGTGGCGTCCGCGCCTTCGATGTCGGTCGGCGCGCTCGCCGGGGCTGCCGCGCTCGTCGACGTCGGCTCGGCGCTCGCCGTGGGGGTTTCTTTGGGCTCGGACGATCCCCCGCGGAGGAGGACCACGACGAGCAGGAGCACCGCGAGCGCCGAGAGGCCCGAGGCGATCAGAATGAGCGAGCGCTTCGGGAGCTTCGTCGCAGGCGAGGCGGCCGCCTTCGCGGGCGGGGCCTCGGGGGCCTTCTCCGGCGCCTCGTCGAGCGCGCTCCCGAGCGTCTTGTCCGGGGCCTTCGCGGGCGCCGCGGCCGCCTCGTCGAGCGCCGCGAGCACCTCGTTCGCCGAGGCGAACCTTTGATCCGGCTGCCGCGCGAGGAGGCGCATCACGACGGCCTCGATCCGCGGTGGCACCTGGATCTCCGGCGCGCGCGCCCGCATCGGCGGCGGATCCTCGCTGCGGATCTTCTTCAGGTGGAGCCCCGGATCGCTCTCCTCGAAGGGGCGTTTGCCCGTGAGCATCTCGTACATCACGACGCCGAGCGCATACAGATCCGAGCGCGCGTCGACGCCTTCCATGCCGCGCGCCGCCTCGGGCGCCATGTACGCGAACGTCCCCATGACCATGCCCACGCCCGTCAGGGCCGGGCTCGGCTTCGCGTTCCGCCCCTGGTCCGAGAGCAGCTCGACGCGCACCTTGGCGAGGCCAAAGTCGAGGAGTTTTACGGTCCCTCGGTTATCGACGAGGATGTTCTGCGGCTTCACGTCGCGGTGCACGATGCTCTTTTCGTGCACGGCCCCGAGGGCCATGGCGAGCTGCCGGCTGATGGAGAGGGCGCGATCGAGGGCGAGCGGCCCCTCGTCGATGAGGTCTTTCAGCGCCGTCCCTTCGACGAACTCCAGGATCAGGAACTGCGAGCCGTCGTCGAGCTTGCCGAAATCCGTGGCGGCGACGACGTTCGGGTGGCTCACGTGCGCACCCGCGATGGCCTCGCGCTCGAACCGCACCGAGAGCTCGACCATGCGGGCCATGTCCGGCCGGAGGACCTTGATCGCCACGCGCTTGCGCAGGTGGACCTGCTCGCCGCGGTAGACCGCCCCCATGCCGCCGTGCCCGATGAGCTCGTGCACGACGTACCGATCCGAGATGAGCTTGCCCACGAGCGACGCGAGCTCGTCCTGGAGCAGCGAGCCGGGCCCCCGCTCCGAAAGCGCCGAGCTCGAGATCAGAAGGGCGCTCGGCTCGCCGTCCGCCGCGGCCGCCGGCTGCGCGCGCGGCACGGTGAGGGCTTCGTCGAGGACCGAAGGGGAAGGCCCGTCCGGCGGCGTGGACTTCGACATGCGCCGAGACTACCTGAGGTCGAGCGGTCCGGACAATGGACGGCGAGCGGTCGGGATTCGTACGGCGCCGGAGGGATTTCAGGAGCCGTACTTGACGCTGCAGCCGTAGGCGCGGGTGTCGGGCGTGCGCACGGGCTTGCCGGCGGCGAGGTCTTCGAGGGCCGCGTCGACGTGGTTCACGAGCTTGCCATCCTTCGGCGACTCGCCCTCGCCGTCGGGCGAGTTGTCGATGGCGCCGCGGTAGACGAGCGTGCCCTGCGCGTCGATCACGAACATGTGGGGGGTGTTCGTCGCGCCATACAGATGCCCGACCTTGCCCGTCTCGTCGGCGAGCACGGGGTTTTCCATGCCAAACGCCTTTCGCCCCTCGGCGACGCGCTCCGCTCCGTGGCCCTGCTTGCCGGGCGCGCCCGAGTTGATCCCCAGCCAGACGACGCCCTTCTCGACGGCGCGCTTCGAATACCCCTTGAGCGATCCCTTCGTGTGGGAGGCCTTGACGAACGGGCACTCGGGGTTGAACCACTCGAGGACCACGATCTTGCCGCGGTAGTCGGCGAGGTGGTGCGTCTTGCCCTCGTAGTCGGTGAGCGTGAAATCGGGGGCGGGCTTGCCGATCTCGGCGCCCGCGGCCGGTTTGTCCGAGGCTGCCGCCGCCGCCGCGGAGGTTTTTCCTTCCGGGGCCTTCGCCTCCGGCGCCGGGGCAGGGGCTTCCTTGTTGCAGGCGAGGAGGAGGAGCGGAAGGAGCAGGACGTGACGTAGGGTCATGCGGGGCATCTTTCCACGCCCGGGCGGGGGGGCAAGGATGTCCGGACGCGCTCTCTCCCGGGGAGCGCCATTTTTTCAGGGCTCTGGTGTAGAGTGATGATGACAACATGCCCTTGCCCCGGTTTTTTCCCGATCCAGTCCTGAACAACGTAGCGCTGACCGCTGCGGCCACCGCCATCTTGCTTCTCGCGCCGCTCGCGCTGACCATCTTCTTGCGGTGGGTCGTGCGACAGGCGACGCAGTCGGTTCGCTCGAAGTCCGTCGAGAGCGCTGCCGAGCAGGTCCAGAAGTCGCTGCGCCTCGTGGCGACGGTCCTTGCGCTGCTCGTCGTGGTGGGAGGCTGCGCGACGCTCGCCATTGCCATCATTCGGGACATCGATCTTCATCCGTGGGCGAACCGGTTCGTCGCGTACGCGAGCGTCCGCACGGGCCAGGACCTCCTCCACGGCGCGACGATCGTGGTCGCGGTCGCGGTCGGCTGGCTCGCGCTGCGCATCTTCTTCAAGTCGCTGGTCGATCGCATCCAAGCGAAGCTGCTCTCCGTCGCGGCGCTCGAGGGGCAGAAAGAGGAGATCCCGGTTCTGCGGCAGCGGGCCACGAGCCTGGGGAGCGTCGCGTTCCTCTACGGCCTGCACCGCCTCGGCAGCGAATCGCTGGGGCTACCGTGGAGCGTCCACTGGCTGCTCGACACGATTCTCTACGTGCTCCTCGTGGTGTGCGCGGCGCGGACGCTCGCGGGGATCGGCGTCCTGAGCCTCGAAGGGATCGACAACGTGGGCGCGGCCCGCCTCGAGAAATCGGCGCTGCACGTCTACTACGCCGGCATCCGCAAGCTGCTGCCGCTCGCCAAGCGTACCCTGGAGGCCATCATCCACCTCGCGGCGGCGACGCTCATCGTGCGGCAGTTCCAGACGCTCGAGGCCTTCGCGCCTTATGGTCCGCGCATCATCCGGCTCCTCGGGACCTTCTTCGCGGCCCGCGTCTTCGTCGAGCTCGCGCGTGTGGTCCTGGTCGAGGCGTTCGCAGGCGAGAAGAGCGCGGAGGACGAGACCTCGAAGCACCGCGTGACGCTGGTCTATCTGCTCCAGAGCATCGTCACGTACGTCATTTATTTCGGCTCGGCGCTGATCATGATGGATCAGCTCGGCATCGACACGAAGCCGTTCCTGGCCGGCGCGGGCATCGTGGGGCTGGCGGTGGGGCTCGGCGCGCAGAAGCTCGTCAACGACATGGTGAGCGGCTTCTTCATCCTGTTCGAGGGGCACTTGCTCAAGGGCGATTACGTGCGCATCGGGGACTGCGAAGGGACGATCGACTCGGTCCAGCTCCGGGTCACGATGATCCGCGACGGCTTCGGCCGGATGTTCACGTTCCGGAATGGCGACATCGGCACGATCATCAATTTTTCACGCGAGTACGTGCATGCGGTCGTGGACGTGGTCGTGGAGCTCCAGGCGAACCTGAACCAGGTATTCGAAGCGCTGGTGGAAGCTGGGAGGCGCCTCGGGGAGGCGCACCCCGATCGCGTCCTCGACAAGCTGGTCGTCCGTGGCGTGACGCAGATCGCGCAGAATGGCATCGTGGTTCGTGTCGCCGTCAAGCTCACGCCCGGGGATCCGGATCCCATGCCGCGGATCCTGCGCAAGTTCATCAAGGAGGTGTTTGACGAGCGAGGAATCCAGCTCGCGAATGCGACGCAGCTCGCCGTCGTGCTGACGAACGACGCCGCCGAGGCCGGTCGAGCGCTCGGGAAGCCGCGCCGCGCGGGGATCGAATTCGAGGCGTTGCCGCCCGCGCCCTGACGAACAGGTGCGCACATGGGGCCGTTTCAGGTTCCGGTGGGCAGGAGCTCGCCGGGGCCGGTGCGCTCGGAGTCCGCCGGGCGGTGGGAGGCGAGCCACGCGCGGGCCTCCGCCTCGGTCGCGACGAACGTCACGGGGAAGGAGAAGCGGCTCGGCAGGATGTGGGCGCCGGCGGTGAGGACCATCGACATTGCAATGCGAGTCGGGAACGACGCGCCAAAAATGGCGCCCGCGACGACCGGAATGCGCTCGGTGGAGCCCCGCAAGAAGACCTGCCGCACGCGCTCCCCCGAGGTCTTGTACCGCGCGACGTCGAGCATCGAGAGCAGCGGGCCGTGCTTCCGGCCGATCTCGTAGATCCGGTCGATGATCCCCTGGGCCTCGTCGATGGAGAGGGGGCCATCGAGCACGGTGCAGATCTGGTTTGGGGCCTCGAAACGCAAGCGGTGCGGCCCGAACCGCTCCTCGAATGACGACGATGTGCTCATGACGCGCCTCCCCGGTTCGACCGACTCCGCGATCCCCTTTGCAACGACCGATCCAGCCCCTTTCGCCCGTGATGAATCGAATCCTTTCATGGAGTTGTGGCATCGACCTTCGCGCGGGCGCCGTTGCAACGGGGAAAGGGGCCCCCGAGGCCCTTGCGAGGATGCAATCACCGACTTGACGCGACGCGTTGTTCTGGATGATGGAAAACGGATGACAGGCACAGGGGCAGCGGCTTAGACATGCGATCCATGCGAACGGTCTTTGGGGTGAGCGTCATCTTTTTGTTGTGCTTCGCCGGATCGGCCTGTGGGGCGAAGGTCGTCGTGGATACACCCGGCGAGGGCGGGGGCAGCGGCGTCGGCGGCGGGAGTACGTCGAGCTCGGGGCCCTCGACGTGCACGTCCGGCGAGGTGGAGTCCTGTTATTCGGGTCCCGCGGGCGTGATCGGTGTGGGGGTTTGCCAAAGCGGCATTCGTATCTGCTCGGCGAGCGGCACGTTCGGGGCGTGCCAGGGCGAGACGCTGCCGTCCACCGAGGTCTGTGGCAATGGCCTCGACGAGGATTGCAACGGCGCCGTGGACGACCCTGCGGTCTGCAATGGAAGTTGCGTGGGCTGCGCCGAGTACACCTCGGATCCCTCCCTCGTCCTTTGCCCCAATTCCGCGGAGTTGTACAAGGAACTCTTTGGTTGCCTCTGCGCCGAGACCTGCGCCGTCTCCTGCAGCGCGAACCTCTGCGTCGGCGCCGCGCCCGCGATGTCGTGCCTCACTTGCGCGACCGACGTGAACGGCTGCGGCAACGAGTTCTCCGCTTGCGCGAACGATATCTGATCCCGGTGCGCGCTCACGCTTCCGGTGTGAAGACGACGCGCATGCAACCGTCCCGTTTCTCCTTGAACGTGTCGTACGCCGCTTGCCCGTCCGCGAGGCGGGCGCGGTGCGTGAGGAGATAACTCGGGTCGATCTCGCCTTTCCGGATGTGCTCGAGCAGGCGCGGGATGTACCGCTGGCCGTGCTGCTGGCCCATCTTCAGCGTGAGCCCCTTGTTCATCGCGGCGCCCATGGGGAATTTGTCCACGAATCCGCCGTAGACGCCCATGATCGAGACGGTGCCGCCCTTGCGGCACGCGAGGATGGCCTGGCGCAGGACGGTCGGCCGGTCGGTCTCCAGGCGAACGGCCTGCTTGACCCGATCGTACGCGTAGTCAATCCCCGTCCCGTGCGCCTCCATGCCGACGCAATCGATGCACGCGTCGGGGCCGCGGCCGCCGGTCATTTCGCGGAGCGCCTCGCGCACGTCGACCTGCTCGTAATCGAGGATCTCCGCACCCGCCCGGTCCCGAGCCATGGCGAGTCGTTCGGGGAAGCGGTCGATCGCGATGACGCGCTCGGCGCCGAGCAAAAAAGCGCTGAGGATGGCCATTTGCCCGACGCCGCCGCAGCCCCATACCGCCACGACGTCGCCGCGCTGGATGTTGCAGAGGTCGGCGCCCATGTACCCCGTGGGCAGGGCGTCCGAGGCGAAGAGGACGCGCTCGTCAGGCAGGCCCTCGGGCACCTCGAATGCATTCGTGTCGGCGAACGGCACGCGTACGTAGGTCGCGTGGCTGCCCGCGAAGCCGCCGAAGGCGTGCGAATAGCCATAGATGCCCGCGGTCGAGTAGCCGTAGAGTTTGTCGAGGAGCTCGGGCTTCGGGTTCGTGTTGTCGCAGAGCGAGTATTGCTCGGTCTGGCAGAAGAAGCAATGGCCGCAGCCGATGATCGAGTCGACGACGACACGCATGCCGGGGCGGAGTTTCTTCACTTCGGTCGCGACCTCGACGACCTCGCCGATGAACTCGTGGCCGATGATGTCGCCTTGCCGCATCGTGGGCACGTATCCATCGAGCAGGTGCAGATCCGAGCCGCATACGCTCGACATGGTGACGCGCAGGATGGCGTCGTGCGGGCCGAGGATCTGGGGATCGGGGACGGTCTCGACCCCGACGCGGTTCACGCCTTGATAACAGAGCGCCTGCATGATCATGTCTCCTTCATCGTCCGTGGGTCTCGGCGCTAGGCCGCGTGCATCACGGGAATGAATCGCCCGGAGGGTTGTCCCTCGGTCGTGGCGATTTCGCCGGCTTCGAGCAGCATCTTGAGGCGGCGCAAGCCGGCGCGGGCCCATGCGTCCGGATCCGCGCCCGCCACGGCGGCGAGGGCGCGGAGCAAGAGGCCGCGCGTCTTCGAGAGCTCGAGCACGAGCCGGATCTCCGTCCCTCGACCGCCGGGTGCGTTGCCCAGGAGAATGGCGAGCCGCTCCGGCGGACCCTCCGCGTGGCCGAGCACGATCGCGCGGGCCTCGTGGTCGAGATCGATATGGGCCTCCCACGAGGAGCGCTCCCCATGGACCGCCGTCCATACCCGGATACGTCCGTCGCCGAGGTCCTCCACGCGCTCGACGTGCGGCGCGAAATGGGGGACGTGGGCCGGATCCCGCAAAAAGGAGTAGACCTCGTTCGCCGGGCGGGCGACGGTGGCGCTGCGCTCGATGCGCGTGAACGTTTCGGTCTCGAGCAAGGGCATGTACGTGGGGTTCGGGGTCTTGCGGGAGCTCATGCCGAGGGCCGCATAAGCAGGGCAATGGCCGCGGACGCCGCGATGGGCGAGCGCGCCGCCGACCGCGCCCGCGAGGAGGCCGAGCGCGCCCCGACGCCAAAGGGCCCAGGCGACGAGGCCACCGCCGAGCGCCGTGGAGACGACACGCTCGCTCGGGCCCACGTTCAGCGGATTTCTCCTGCGCGCGCGCGCAGGAATACCGTGGATATCGTCGAGCCTGGGCGTTTTGGATGGCATGCGGTCTCCTCGGGGGCGTCGGGTGCGAGGCGGAGAATGCAAGGAAGAGACCTCCCTCCGGCCGGGCGTGGTCGGCGAACGGAGCGAGATCCTCGGGATCGGGACTTGCAGCGAAATGGGGGCGGCGTCCTCGGCGGAAAATCGAGGGCGAGAGGAGCTCTGCAATGAACGACGGGAGGAGCGCGATGCGCAGATCTTTTCGTTTGGTGAGCGTGGCCGGCCTCTTCGCGGCGCTCGCCGTGGCGGGATGCCAGGAGCGGGACCGCGGCGGGCAGGCCGGGGCCGAGGTGCGGAAGGGCGGCGAAGGGGCGGCGGTCCAGCAGCCGGCGACGCCTCCCCCCGGGGGGCAGCAGCTCGCGCAGCCCGCCGCGCCGGAGCCCATTCGTGATTTGACGATCGTGCTCGTGACGCCCGACCGCCCGACGCTCTTCAATCGGCAGTTCGACCTCGTCGGGGCGCAGGTGCAGCGGGTCTCGAACGATCGGGTCTTCTGGATTGGCCCGAACGCCGAGCGGGTCGTGCCGGTCTACCTGGACGACCAGGCCCGGAGCTCGCTGCAGCAGGGCCAGCACAAGCTGCAGAAGGGGGATCAGGTGGCGCTGGTGGGCGAGCTCCGGCAGGCGCCGAACGTGCAGCTCTTGCAGCAGCAGTGGGCGCTGTCCTCCCAGGAGGCCAATGAGCTGAGCGGCGGGCAGGTCTACCTGCTCGCGAATCGGATCCTCATTGGCGAGCAGCCAGGTCCGAAGAGCGGCCAGCCGCAGGGCACGCAAGGCGGCCAGCAGCAGGGCACGCAGGGCGGACGGACGGGCGGCCAGGGCCGCTGATACCTCCGCCGGATCGAATTCCATGGGCGCGCAGCGTGGAGCCTCCCGGAACTCCACGTTGCGCGCTGTTTTCGTTTTGTCGCACCATTTCCTCTTTCGCCGCGATGACGAAGGCGCGCGGCGCTGGCACGTCCGTGGCGAGAGCCAAGGACGAGGCCGCGCGAGCGCCTCGCCTGGTTTCGCGGGGGGAACGTGGAGCGACACGAAAGGCTGGAGCGGACGGCGGCGATCTCCGCGCTCCGCTGGGGCGTGCGCCTCGCATTCGCGGCTCTCGGAATCGGGATCGTGGGCGCGCTCGTGCGGCAGGTGGGCGCGGAGGCGCTTTGCCAGATTCTGCGCGACGCGGCGCCGTGGCTGCCGCTCGTCGTGGGGCTCGAAGCGGCGCGCGTCGGGACGGACGCGCTCGCGACGTACGCGGCCTATGGTCCGGCCGCAGGGAAATGCCTGCCCGTTCGGGTCCTCGTGCGCGCGGCGCTCGTGGCGCGGGCCGTCTCGTCGATCGCGCCCGCCGGCCGGACGGCGGCCGAGGCCACGAAGGCGGCCTTGCTCGCGCCGTGGGCAGGTCCGGCGGCGGCGACGGCGGCGGCCGCGACGGGGCAAGCCGTGACCCTCGTGAGCGGAGGGATCCTCTCGGTGCCTTGTGCGGCCGCGGCGTACGTGATTTCGGGGGCCTCGCCGATCACGATGGCGCTCGTCCTCCACGCCGGGCTGCTTATCACGGCCGGGACGGGCATCCGGGCGGCGATGCGCGCGCCGTGGCTCGGCGCGATCGCCGGGCGGTTGTCGCGACGAGCGGGCGCGCATGTCCATGCCATGCAGGCGCGGGCCCGCGAGACGAGCCTCCTGCCGCCCGGGCCGATCGCCGCGATGCTCCTCGGCCGCGCGATCCAGGTCGCGCAATATGCAATCCTGGCTCGTGCGGTGGGTGCGGCGACGGGCGTTTCGCGCGCGCTCGTGGCCGAGGGGGCGAGCATGGTCGCGCTCGCCGTGGGCGCGTTCGTCCCCGCGCAGGTGGGCGTGAGTGAGGGGGCGTTCGCGTGGAGCGCCGACGTGCTCGGAGCGACGGTGCCCCAGGCCCTCGCCATCGCGCTGCTCGGGCACGCGCTCGAGGCCTTCTTCGTGTCGGTGGGCGCGCTCGTGCCACTTCTATGGAGAGCGTCCGCGCCGCCGGACGAGCAGCCCGAGCATTGAAATCAAAACGTGCAATCCATTCGCGATAACGTCCAGGCCGGTCTTGCGACGAGGGGGAGGTGCGTGCAAAGGTTGCCCGCCTCATGCCGTTCGTCCCGCTCGTTTTCTCGCCCCGGAGGGCGCGCCGCCATCCCCGGCTCGCGGCCGTGTCCGTCCTCTTTCTCGCTCTCGCCGGCTGCGAGCTCGGCAGCGGGCGCGCGCGTGATTTGCGCGAGGCGTGGATGGATCCGGTCTACGCCGCCGTCGGCACGCCGCCCGCGCCGCTCGCGTCGGGTGATCGCGACGGCGATGGGCTCTCGGACGAGCGGGAGGCCGAGCTCGCACGCACGTTCGCTCCCATTGTCCTCCTCGACCGCGAGGATCGCGCGCGCCCGGCGTCGGTGCCGTGGGTCATGGAAAGGTCCGATTTCGTGGAGGGCGCCGCGCGCGTGCGCCGCGCGCGCAGGGCGTTCGACGACGACGTGCGCCAAGGGAGCGAGCGCCCCGAGGACTGGGTGACCTACGTCGACGTCTACCCGCGGGCGAGCGGCGGGATTCACCTCGAATACTGGTTTTATTACCCGTACAACGACGGTCCGCTGATTTTCCAGCACGAGAGCGACTGGGAGCACATGACCGTGCGCCTCGACGAGGCGGGCCGCCCGCTCGGCGCGTATCTCGCCCGGCACGAGGACAACAATCCCGGGCCTTATTTCGCATGGTCCCGGCTCCGCAAGGAGGGGGAGCATCCCGTTGTTTTGTCCGCGCGCGGGACCCACGCGACGTATGCCGACCGCTCGGACCTCGCGTGGTTCGAATCGGCCGCCTCGTCGTGTGACGATCTCGCCGCGTGCGCCGATCGGCCGTGGCGGACGTGGGAGGGCGGCGGGCTCTCGCGGCTCGACGACGTGCCCGAGAGCGCGCTCGCGGGGCGGGCATTCCGCTTCGACGGCCGCTGGGGCGCGGCCGGCTTTTGGCCGGGCACGAGCGCGCCGCGGGGCCCGATGTTCCAGTCGGGGCATTGCGCGGGCGGATTCGCCGCGTGCCGCAAGCCGATTGAAATGGCGAGCCTGCCCTAAACGTCCTGGTCGCGCGGCCGCCTCCCGACGGAAAAAAGAATCGAATGGGAGCGATAGTTCGCTCGTCCGCCAGGCGAGCGAACTTGTATACGCCGGTTCTCCGGGGTATCCTGAATCCCAATGCGATCCGGTGAGGTGCTGGACGATCGGTTCGTGCTCGGGAGGCGGGCCGGATCTGGAGGGATGGGGACGGTGTGGCGCGCCGTCGACCGGATCACGGGCGAGCCCGTGGCGCTCAAGGTCCTGCGTGACCCCGAGGGGGAGTCGGGCCCGCGTTTCCTGAAGGAGGCGCGTATCCTCTCGACGTTCGAGCACCCGCACGTCGTGCGATACGTGGCGCATGGCATTGCCGCGTCGGGTGAACCTTACCTCGCGATGGAATGGCTCGAAGGCGAGAGCCTGCTCGCGCGCCTCGAACGGGGCGCGCTCGGCATCGAGGAGAGTTGGTCCCTCGCCCGCAACATCGCGGATGCGCTCGGCGCGGCGCACGCGCGGCGGATCGTCCACCGGGACGTCAAGCCGAGCAACTTGTTCCTCATGGGCGGCGCGCCCGATCGCGTGAAGATCGTCGATTTCGGCATCGCGCAGAGCGGCGGGACGGACGCGCTCACCCGGACGGGCTCGATCCTGGGGACGCCGGGATACATGGCCCCGGAGCAGGCGCGCGGCGATCGCGAGGCCGACGCGCGGGCCGACGTGTTCGCCCTCGGGTGTGTCCTGTTCGAATGTTTGTCGGGAAAACCCGCGTTCCAGGGCGCGCACCCGATGGCCCTGCTCGCGAAGCTCCTGCTCGAAGATCCTCCGCGCCTTCGGGATTTGCGCCCGGACGCGCCCGAGCCGCTCGCGGCGCTCGTCCATCGTTTGCTGTCCAAGGATCCGGAGGTGCGCCCCGAGGACGGCGCGGCGGTGCGCGAGATGCTCGACCGCATCGACGCGACCGCGAGGCTGCCCGTCTCGACCGGCGAGCCTTGGCGGGCGTCGCTCACGGGCACGGAGCGGCGGCTCGTCTCGATCGTGGCGGTCTCGCCGCCGCTCGATCGCGAGGCGCCGCGGGACCTCGTGGCGGCGGTGCGGCGCGTGGCGCTGCCGCTCGGCGCGCGGGTCGAGGAGCTCTCGTCCGGCGCGGTCGTGGCCGTGCTGCTCGGCGAGGGAAGCGTGGTGGATCAAGCGGCGAACGCGGCGCGTTGCGCGACGTGGATGAAGCTCGCGGCGCCCGAGGCGGCCGTCGTCCTGGTGACCGGGCGCGGCGAGTCGACGAACCGCCTGCCCGTGGGCGAGGCGCTCGAACGCGCGGCGGCGCTGCTCGACGAGGCGCTCTCGGCGCAAGAGGACGGCGCGCCCGTCCGGATCGACGACAACACACGCGCGCTGCTCGACGCCCGCTTCGATCTGGTCGAGCAAGAGGGGCGGATCGCGCTGCGTGGCGAGCGCCGGACGGGGCAGGAGAGCCGCACCTTGCTCGGCCGGCCGAGCCCCTTCGTGGGCCGCGACCGCGAGCTTCGGAACGTCCTCGACCTCGTGGACGAGAGCTTCGACGAACGATGCCCCTCGGCCGTGCTGGTGACGGCGCCGCCGGGGATGGGCAAATCGCGCCTCCGGCAAGAGCTCTTGCGGGTGGTCAAGGAGCGCCACACGAACGTCGTGTGCACCCTCGCGCGGCCCGACGCGATCGGCGCCGGCTCGGCCTTCTCGCTGCTCTCGGGCGCGCTGCGCGACATCCTGCAGATCTCGGCGGGCGAGCCGATCGAGGCGCAGCGCCGCAAGATCGAGCTGCTCGCGGCGGTCTTCGCCGACGAGGCGGAGCGACGCACGATCATGGAGTTCCTCGGGGAGCTCGCGGGCGCGCCTTTCCCCGACGAGGGCAGGCCACGCCTGCGCGCGGCGCGTCAAAACCCGCAGCTCATGGCCGACCAGATCGAGGCGGCGTACCGCGCGCTCACGGCGGCGGTCGGGGCCACGCGGCCGATCCTCGTGGTGCTCGAGGATCTGCACTGGGGAGACGCGCCGTCGCTCAAGATCCTCGACGCCGCGCTGCGTGATCTCACCGATGTGCCTTTCGTCGTGCTCGCGTTCGCGCGGCCCGCGGTGCACGAGATCTTCCCGCGCCTGTGGGCGGGCCGGAACGTGCAGGAGATCCGGCTCGGACCGCTGCCACGGCGCGCCGCGACGGAGCTCGTGTCGGCCGTGCTCGGCGGCGACGTCGCGGCGGAGCGCGGCGCGGCGCTCGTGGAGCGCGCGGAAGGAAATGCGTTTTTCCTGGAAGAGCTCATCCGCGCGGTCGCGGACGGTCGGGGCGGAGAGCTGCCGGACACGGTGCTCGGTATGGTGGAGGCGCGCCTCTCCGCGCTCGCGCCCGAGTCGCGGCGGCTGCTCCGGGCCGCGAGCATCTTCGGTGAGGCGTTCTGGGAGAGCGGCCTCCGCTCGCTGCTCGGCGACGGCGAGCCGCTCGCCGGTTCGCTCGCGGAGCTTTGCGCGCGCGAGCTCGTCACGCGGCGGCTGCATTCGAGGTTCGCCGGACAGGAGGAGTACGCGTTTCGCCACGCGATCATCCGCGAGGGCGCGTACGCCATGCTCACCGATCAAGACCGGCACCTCGGCCATAGGCTCGCCGGGACGTGGCTGAAGCGCGCCGGCGAGCCCGACGCGCTCGTCCTCGCCGAGCATTTCCAGCGCGGCCGCGACCCCGAGAACGCCGCGGCCCATTACCTCCGCGCCGGCGGCCAGTCGTTCGACCGCGACGACTTTTCCGGCGCGCTCCTCTGCGCGCAGCGCGGGATCACGTGTGGTGCCTCGGGCGAGGTCCTCGGCAACCTGCAGGCGCTCTCGGCGATGGCGCATTGCTGGCGCTCGGAGTTCGACGCCGCGCACCGGGCGAGCGTCTCGGCATTGCCGCTCGTCGCGCACGGAGGCCGCTGGGCGTGCTTGCTCCTCTTCCACGGCACGTGGGCCTCGCTCGTCGTCGGCGCGGAGGAGGATTTTCTCCGCATGGCCGGCCGATTCGTCCACTTCGAGCCCCAGCCCGACGCGCGCCGGGATTACCTGTTATGGGCCCCGCTCGCGGCCTCCTTGCTCACGTCGTACGGGCGTCGCGAGCTCTGCCGCGCCCTGCTCGACCGGGCCGAGCGGCTCGCTGCTTCGATGCCCGCGCTCGACCTCGACCTCGCCGGCTCCTTGGCGATCGGGCAGAGCGACGAACTCCGCGCCTTCGAGCGCGCCCCGTTCCGCCAGCTCGAGCTCACGCGCCGGGCCGTCACCGCGTTCGAGGCCATCGGCGACGCGCGCAACCACATCATCGCGTTGAACCGGCTCGGCCAGGCCCTCGGCGAGATCGGCGAGCGCGAGGCCGGCGAGCGCGCGTTGCGGGCCGCCGTCGATCATGCGCGCCGCATTCGTGGGCCGTTTGCGCTCCTGCAATCGGAGCTCCACCTCGCGGCGCTGCTCGTCGGCTTCGGCGAACCGGCGAAATGGGCCGAGGCGGAGAGCATCACCGAGCGCGTGCTCGGGGCCGCGGGCGTGAGCGACGGGTATCGCGGCTGGGCGCGTGGCCTCCGGGCGCAGATCCTGCTCCACCGTGGCGTCTACGAGGACGCCGTCCGCGAGGCACGCGTGGCCCTCGCCCTTTGCCAGCGGGTCCCGCTCCGCAAGCTCTGGATCACCACGCTCCTCGTGCGTTGCCTTTTCCTTTTGCGAAAGGCGGACGAGGCGCGCGCGCTCGCCCGGGAGATCGGCGCGGCGCTCGGTCAGGACGGCGGCGGGTACGTCGAGATCGAGGCGCGGCTCGTCATGGCCGAGGCGTCCGCCGAGGAGGGCGAGATGGAGGAAGCCTCGCGGGCCCTGCGCGACGTGGTGCATCGGATCGAGGCCCGTGCCGCGGAGATCCCGGACGAGGCGCTGCGCTCGCATTACCTCCAGGCCGTGCCCGAGAACGTCCGCGCTCGCTCGCTCGCGACCGCGTGGCTCTGATCAGCGCGCCTTCGCGGGCCGCTTTTTCTTGGGCGGGGCGGGCTCGTTCGCCAGGGAAAACGCCGTCGCGGCGCGCAGCGCGTCGAAGAGCAGCACCTTCGCGAGCGCGACGATCTGCTCGATCGGCACGGATCTTCGCGCCACCCAGTCGATCGAGGCGGCCTCCACGAAGCCGATCCAGCCGCGCATCGTGGTGTGGACGAGCGGGCCCGTGGCTTCGGGGGGCAGGTCCGCGACGATGCGGCCGAGGAACGTCGCGCGCGTCTCCTCCAGCACCGCGGCGACCTCCGGATCCGAGCCGATTCCGCCCCGCATGAGGGCGACGTAGGCGGCCCCGCGTCGCTCCACGTACGCGAGGTACGTCCGCACGCCCTCTTCGACTTTCTCCTCGGGCGAGGCGTCCGGCGCCGTGCCGAGCGTCTCGTCGAGCAGCTCCTTCGACGCCGCGCGCAGGGCCGCCACGTAAAAATCGCGCTTCGTCGGGAAGTAATGATAAAGCAGCCCCTTCGAGACCCCCGCGGCGCGCGCGATGTCGTCGATCGAGATCTCGTCGTAGGAGCGCTCGCTGAAGATCGACAGGCCGAGCGCGAGGAGCTGGGCGCGGCGCTCGTCGACCTCGAGCCGCGCGCGCGGGGCGGGCCCTCGTTCGGCGTCCGCCGGGGGCCGCGCCGCCGGCCTCGGCCTTGCTCGGCTCTTCATGAGGCGAGCCTATACCTCCGGCGCCTCGGATGTTCAATCGTCGGCTTTCTTGTTGACTTCAGTTCAACAGGCGGTATCTTCGGATGCACTACTGAACCGGAGTCAACAGCCATGCAGCGCGCGCGCGTTTCGGGCTCGGTCAGCCCCATCATCATCGTCGGCAGCGGCTTCGCGGGCCTGGCCATGGCGATCCGGCTCAAGCAGGCCGGCATCCACGATTTCATCCTCTTCGAGCAGGCGGGGCGCGTCGGCGGCACCTGGCGCGACAACCATTACCCCGGCGCGGCGTGCGACGTCGAATCGCACCTCTATTCGTTCTCGTTCGAGCCGAACCCGCGCTGGACGCGCAGCTTCGCGCCGCAGGCCGAGATCCTGGACTACCTCGAAGCCTGCGCCCGCAAGTACGGCTTGCTCCCCCACATTCGCCTGAACACCGAGGTCCGACGCGCCACGTTCGACGAGCGGGCAGGGGTTTGGCGGGTCGAGACGAGCGACGGCGGCACGACGATGGCGCGCGTGGTCGTCTCGGCCTGCGGCGGCCTCAACCGCCCCGCGCTCCCCGACATCCCCGGCCTCGGCGCGTTCGGCGGGAAAACCTTTCATTCGGCGCGCTGGGACGAACACGCGAACCTCGACGGAAAGACGGTGGCGGTCATCGGCACCGGGGCGAGCGCGATCCAGATCGTGCCGGCTCTCGCGCCGAAGGTCGGGCGTCTCCACCTCTTTCAGCGCACGCCGCCGTGGATCCTGCCGAAACAAGACCGGGCGATCACGCCCCGCGAGCGCCAATGGTTCGCCCGCGTGCCGCTCCTCCAGCGGGTGGCCCGCCTGCGGCAATACTGGTGGCACGAGCTCTTCGCGCTCGGGTTCGTCGCCGAGCCGCGCGTCATGAAGCTCGCCGAGCGGCTCGCGCGGATGTACCTCGCGAAGAGCGTGCCCGATCCCGTGTTACGGGAAAAACTCACGCCGCGATATACGATGGGCTGCAAGCGCGTCCTGCTCTCGAACGATTATTACCCCGCGCTCCTTCGATCGAACGTCGAGCTCGTCACCGATCCCATCGAGGCGATCGAGGCGGAGGGCGTGCGGACGAGCGACGGGGGGTTCCGAGAGGTCGATACGTTGATCCTCGCGACCGGGTTCCAGGCGGCGGAGGCCGTCGCGCCGTTCGAGATTCGCGGGCGCGGCGGGCGTGATTTGAACGACGCGTGGCGTGACGGGCCCGAGGCGTATCTCGGGACGACGATCGCGGGGTTTCCCAATTTGTTCCTGATCGTCGGGCCCAACGTCGGCCTCGGCCACAGCTCGATGGTCTTCATGATCGAGTCCCAGGCGGCCTACGTCATGAGCTGCATCGAGGCGATGCGGGCGCGGCGCTGGAAGTTCGTCGACGTGCGGCCGGAGGCGCAAGCCGAGGAGAACCGCAAGCTCCAGGCGCGTTTTCCGCGCACGGTCTGGTCGACCGGATGCGTGAGCTGGTACCAGACCCGGAGCGGCAAGAACACCACGCTTTGGCCGGGCTTCACGTTCGAGTATCGCCTGCGGACGCGGCGCTTCGATCCCGCGCCCTACGAGGTGGTCCCGATGGCGTGAGCGCCATTGACGGATCGGCGCGGGTCGGGTTTTCATGCGGGCACGAGATCACGAGACGAGGACGAGGAGAACTTCATGGGACTTCGATCATCGGGATGCAGCGTCATCACCGGGGCAGGGGGCGGCTTCGGCCGCGCGCTCGCGCTCGAGCTCGCGGCGCGCGGCGGGCGGCTCGTGCTCTCCGACATCCAGCCCGGCGCGGCGGAGGAGACGGCCCGCCTCGCGCGCGCCCGCGGTGCCGCCTCGGCCACGGCGCTCGGCTGCGACGTGACGAAAATCGAGGACGTGGAGGCGCTCGCGAACGCTTGCGAGGGCCCCGTCGACCTCCTGGTCAACAACGCCGGCGTCAGCAGCGGCGGGCTCGTCGGGGACCTCTCGCTCGCGGATTGGCGCTGGACGATCGAGGTCGATCTCTTCGGCGTGATCCACGGCTGCCACACCTTCGTTCCCCGCATGAAAAAGCAGGGCGCCGGCCACATCCTCAATGTCGCCTCCGCCGCAGGCCTTTTGTGCGCGCCGCGCATGGCCGCCTACAACGCCGCGAAGGCGGGCGTCATCGCGATCTCGGAGACCTTGGCCGTGGAGCTCGACGGCACGGGCGTGGGCGTGACCGTCCTCTGTCCGACGTTTTTCAAGACAGACATCGTGAATTCGGGTCGCTTCGCGGATCAAGAGACCCGCACCATGGCAGACCAGCTCATGGCGGGCGGGCGCCCGGTCGAGGAGGTGGTCCTCGCGGCGCTCGCGGCCGTGGAGCACGACGAGCTGTATGCGGTGCCCATGGCCGACGCGCGCTGGCTCTGGAGGATGAAGCGCGCGTTGCCGAGCTCGTTCCGCAAGCTCATCAGCTTCGGCGTGAAT
This sequence comes from Polyangium sorediatum, assembly GCF_029946465.1. Classification (NCBI taxonomy): domain Bacteria; kingdom Pseudomonadati; phylum Myxococcota; order Polyangiales; family Polyangiaceae; genus Polyangium; species Polyangium sorediatum. The sequence continues at coordinate 14,006 of NZ_JARZHI010000071.1, read as the reverse complement.
CTGCGGGCGAAGCGCTGAAGGCCCGCCCTCGATGGACGAACTCGGCCTTCAGCGCAAGCCTTCGAGATAAGAGCCGAGCCCCCGCTCCTCGGACCAGGTGCGGAGTTTTTCCAGCGCCTTCGACTCGATCTGCCGAATTCGCTCGCGGCTCAGCGAGAACGAGCGCCCGATTTGCTCCAAGGTATGGTCGTCCTCGCCCGTCAGCCCATAACGGAGCCGCAGGACCTCACGCTCGCGGGGCGTGAGCGTCTCCAGCATCTCGCTCGCGGCCTCGCGCATGCGCGTCCGGGCGAGCGCCTCGTCGGGCGCGTCCGTCTCGCTCGCCAGGGTGTCGCCGAAGCGGAAATCGCCCTCGTCGCCCATGGGCGCGTCGAGGCTGACCGGCATGAGCGAGAGCGCGCGGACCGCCTGGACCTTGTCGAGCGGCACGCCCGAACTCTCCGCGATCTCCTCCTGCGAGGGCAATCGCGCGTTTTTCTGCGAGAGCGCCCGCTCCGCGCCGAGGACCCGCCGCCGGCTCGCCGTGAGGTGCACCGGCATGCGCACGTCCTTGCCTTGGTAGAGGAGCGCCCGCTCGATGGATTGCCGGATCCACCACGCCGCATACGTGCCGAACCGATACCCGCGTGAATAGTCGAACTTGTCGGCGGCCCGGATGAGGCCGAGGTTGCCCTCCTGCACGAGGTCGAGCAGGGGGACGCCGCGGTTCGAATAATGGCGCGCCGTCGCGACGACGAGGCGCAGGTTCGCCCGGACGAGATCGCCCTTCTCGTGCGCCGCCCGCGCCCGCGCCTTCGCGGAGCGATCCCGCGCCTCTTCGATGCGCGCCTGCTCCTCGGCGTGGGTGGCCTTCGCGCGGGCCACGAGCGCCTGATCGAGGCGCTCGACGAACGTCGGGTCGACCCGGAGCGCGTCGAAGGCCTCCGCGAGATCCGTGGGCAGCGCGGCTTCGCTCTCTGGCCCCTCGGCGATCGCGCGCGCCCGTTCGAGCGCGCCGACGAGGCGGCTCGTGCTGTCCGCCGCGTCCGGGGCCTCTCCGTTGAGGAGGAGATCCCGCGGGTTTGTCTGGCCAGACTGGATTTCCGCCGCCATCGCAGCGAGCGCGTGCACGCTCGCGGAGGAGCGTACGAGCGCGGACAGCGCGTCGCGCTCGGCGTCCACGATACGACGCCCGAGCTCGGCCTCGGCCTCGCGCGTGAGCGGCTGGCTTGCTTCGAGCCCCCGCAGATAGAGATCGGTCGCGTCCTGGATCGGAGCCGCGCGAGGCGCCGGGGGCGTGGGGGCCTTGCGCGTGCGCGGACGACGCGTGCGTGCGGGCTCCTTCGCGGGGCCCGCGATCCTGAGTTTGTTCAATGTGGTCTCCAGGCCCGCGTCCTGCCCGGCGAAGACGCGGCGGAGGGTGGTGCTCGCCGGGATTAGGGAACATAAGCATCCCTCGCGCCTCCGAAAGGGGGGCGCACAAAAGAATCGCGGGCGAGGGAACCATCCCAGCCGTCGAATACGAATGATGTGCGGACGCTCAGCCAGTCAGGAGCATGGCTACCATCACGGCCGAGGCGGTCTCGCCCCAGCCGGCGAACGTCTCGGGGATCCGGACGCTCACGAGCTCCATCGAACCCCCACAACGTAGCGACCCTTCGTAAATGTGCCCGCGCCGCGCGAGATCGAACCCGCAGAGGCCGACGGTCCCGGTGAGCGCCTCGGGCCCGATCCAGAGATCGGTGATGCGCCCACGGAGCAGCCCCTCGACGTGCTGCCGCTTCTCCACGCGCGTCACGCGGAGCCGCAGCGGCTCGGCGCCCCACAGCCCCTCGACCTCGGCGCCGCGGACGGAGGCGCTCAGCGTCTTGCCGAGCACGAGGCCGCGCAGGGCCTTGCCGTCGTCCTCGGCGTAGAGGCCGACGTTCACGACCGGCCCGATCGCCGTCCCCTCGCCGATCGTCGCGTGGATGACGTGCCCGCCCGAGCCCTGCAGGAAGAAGTCGTTCGGCCTCCCGGGCTCGTCGTAGAGCGCCTCCTGGGAGGGCATGTTCGGCTCCTCGTACCCGCAGGAGGCCGGCGCGAGGAGGGCGAGCGCGACGAAGGAGAGGGAGAGCCTGGGCATCACGGACCTCGGCGGAGTATAAGCCGAAGGGCGCGTCTCACAACGGCCCAGCATCAGACGAACCCCGCCTCGCGCAGGAACGTCTCCTCCACGGCCGCGTAATCGAGGCTCACGTCGAGGCGCGCGAGGACCGAATAAAAGCCGAACTGCAGCCGGTTCATGAAGAGCATGCCGGGCGGGAGCTGCACGAAGTTGCCGTCCTTCTTGAACAGCACCTCGTTTTTCATCTCCTTGATGCCCTCGACCAGGCTCGCCGCGTACGCCCGCGTGATCCGGTACGGCGAGCCGAAGATCGGCTCGAAGCAGCGGCGCGAGTACGCGACCGCCATTCGCTCGTAGACCCCGCCCTCCGTGAGCAGGATCTTCGTGGCGATCTCGCCGAACGCCTCTTCGTCCCGGCGCAAGGCCGCGAGGTGGAGGTTTCGCGCGAGCGTGAGCCGCTCGCCCTCGATCGGCTGCACGCAGCCAAAATCGAGGAAGATGATCGAGCCGTCGTCCTGGAACAGGTAATTGCCCGGGTGCGGATCGGCGTTGAACATGCCGCCGACGAGGTTGCCCTTGAAGACGAACCGCCAGAGCGTGTCGGCATACCGCTCCCGGATCACGAGGTCCGCCTCGCAGGCCTCTTCCAGGGCTTTTCCGTGCACGAGCTCGCTCGTGAGCACGCGCTTGCTCGATCGTTCGAGGATGACCTCGGGAATGCGGATCGCCGGATCTCCCTCGTGCAGCGCCGTGAACGCGCGTTGCCTCCGGGCTTCGAGCTCGTAATCGAGCTCCTCCAGGAAGCGCGCCCGGAGCTCGGCGAGCACGGCCTTGGGCTCCAGGCGCTTCGGCCCGAGCACCGCGACCATGCCGCCGAGGACGTCGGCATTCTCGAGGTCGCTCTCGACGGCCTTTTCGATGCCCGGGTGCTGCACCTTCACGGCGACCTCGCGCCCGTCGTCGAGCCGCGCGCGGTGCACCTGGCCGATCGAGGCGCTCGCGAACGGCTGCTCGTCCCATTCGGCGAAGAGTTTGTCGATTGGCGCCCCGAGGTCCTCCTCGACCCGCGCGCGGATGGCGACGGGCGACGAGGTCGGCGCGGCGTTCCGCAGCTTGCGCATGGCCGTCTCGTAGGCTTCGCGTTGCCCCTCGGGGACCATGCCGTCCACGTAACTCGCCATCTGGCCGGCCTTGGCGGCGAGGCCACGCAGCGTGCCGAGCATCTCCGCGGCCTTGCTCGCGGCGGCGTCGGCGGCCGATGTCCCGCGGATCAGGCTCGCGCCCGTGCGCGCCCCGACGGCGGCGAGCCGCGCGAGCCTTCCCAGGCGTCCTTCCGGGATCTTTCGTTCGTCGGTCATCGGGGCGGAGGTGTGGGGCGCGGGCGGGGGGGGTTCAAGGTTTGTCGATCCACCGGCCGATATCGGGGATCTGGAGCTTCGAGAGGCGGTCGAGCAGCGCGTCCATCGTATCGGCCGACGCGCAGAGTGGGCGGTGAATGGGGCGGATGAAGCCCTCGGTCATCGCGTGATCGAGGAACGCGACGAGGTGGTCGTAGTAGCCGCGCACGTTGAGCAGGCCGACCGGCTTCTTGTGGTAGTTGAGCTGCGACCACGTCACGACCTCGAACACCTCTTCGAGCGTGCCCCAGCCGCCGGGCAGGGCGACGAAGGCGTCGGCCATGGAGGCCATCATGGTCTTGCGGGCGTGCATGCTATCGACGATGAAGAGCTCCGTCAGCCCCTCGTGCGCGAGTTCGCGGGCTTTGAGCTTCTCGGGGATCACGCCGTAGACCCGGCCGCCCTTCATGAGCGCGCCTTCGGCGACGGCGCCCATCATGCCGACGCGGCCGCCGCCGTAGACGAGATCGATGCCGCGCTCGGCGAGGAAGGAGCCGGCCGCGCGGGCGGCGTCGAGGTAATGGGTCCCGACGCCGCCGGAGGACCCGCAGTAGACCGCGACGCGGCGGAAATAGGTGCGCGTGCTGTTCATGCCGCGGAACATAGTCCAGGGCGCCGGCCCTGGCATCCGGAAAATTCGGTAAGAGCGGAAAGTTGCTCCGCGTGTCGTTTCGTTACGGCCCGATGTGGGTGGCCGCGGCGCCGTCGACGATGCCCTTCACCCACTCGGACATGGGCGTTCCATCGACGTTGGTGTTGTAATAGCCGTTGCCGCCGAGATAGGTGTGGGTCGTGGCGCTCACGTAATAGCTGCTCCACGCGGGCGATTGCTGGAGGAAGCTCTCGCGGATCTCCTCGAGGCCCGCGGTGTATTCGGCGCCGGAGAGCGCCGTCGGGAAGAGGCCGTCGATGTTCTGGCAGTCGTTCTTCCCGTAGCCGTAAAACTGCGAGATCGTGTTGTCCTTGTCGGACGAGATGAGCCCGAGCGAGGCCTCGGGGTATTTCTTCCCGAGGAGCTTCCAGGCATTGGCGAGGCCGCCGCCGTTCGGGAGCGAGCATTCGACGCAGTCGGCGGGGAGCGTGTCCGGGAAGTTGTAGAGATCGCGCCAGCGCTTCTGGAGGCAGGGCGCCATGTAGGTGTCGCCCATCGGGGGGCCCGAGTCGTCGATCAGCGCGACGGGCGTGGGGCAAAACGCCTGCGCCACGCGGTCGTAATTGTAGAATGCGCCGAACCCGCCCGCGCTCACGCCGGTGAGCAGGACCTCGGTCACGTTCTTGAACGTGGGGATGATGCGCTTCAGGTAATGGCCGATGTTCGCGTACCCGACGAACTGCTGGCCCTTGGGGGAGAGCCCGCCCGGCACGTCGGCGCCCGGGGCATTGCCGGCGTGCACGTCGCCCGTGCAATAGGGGACGTAGACGAAGCTCCAGTCCTTCACGGCGTTCTCGTCCTCCACCGTGCTGAAGATGCCGTTCTTCCCGCCGTTGTTTTTCCAGTTGTCGAAGTTGTTCTGCCCGTAGGAGCTCGGGTTCAGGTTGCACGTCGTGCCGTTGAAGCACGCGCCGCCGCCCTCGAGGAAAATGACGAGCTTCGTCGATTGCGGGTTGATGCGGACGCCGAAGCCGGTGGAGCTGCCGCCCCGGCATTTCGCCTCGGGGACCGGCACCCACGTCCATTGCCCGGCCTGCGCCTCGACGGGCGCGCCGTCGAACGGCCCCTCGGGCGCGCACGCGGGCCCGCCGCCGCCGGAGCCGCCCGTCCCACCGGAGCCGCCCATTCCACCGGCGCCCGCCCCGCCGTCCCCGCCGGCGCCGCCGCTCCCGCCGTCTCCGCCCGTGCCGCCCATTCCGCCGCCGTCCCCGCCGGCGCCGCCCGAGCCGCCCACGGACGTGCCGCCGCTCGAGCTCGACGTGCTCGTGAAGAGTTGATCGGTATCGCCGTCTCCGCCGCCGCAGCCGGCCGCGGCGAGGAGCGAGACGAGAGGAATGGCAAGCGTGCTGGGTGAGAATCGAAGCGCTCTCATGGAGCCACGGTAAAGGATTGATCGCGCGCGCTCAACGCGGATCGTGGACGAACCGTTCGGGTGGAAGATTAAAAGCGGGGGTGGAAAGGGGCGGGGCGGCGTCCGTGGTGTGGAGCCCCGAAGGCCGTGCCCCTTGACCTCGCGCGCCCGACTTGCCTATCGTCTCGACCCTCGCATGGCGAACGCGCGCACGAGGGCCGGATCGAACCTGCTCCTCGACGAATACTGGGAGTCGGGGGACGACCGTTTCGTCGACGAGGTCCTCTCGCTCACGGCCGGCAAGAAGCTCAAATCGCTCGCCGAACGGTGGCTCAAGGACAGCCGGCCCTTCGCGCGCCGCACGCTGCTCGCGTACATCGCCGACGGCTGCGACAGGCCGCACCACCGGCCGCTCGTGAAGAGCCTCTTCAAGCTCGCCGAGAAGGCGCACGACGACGAGCTCGTCGGCCACTTCATGGTCGCCTTCGACAGGCTCGTGGAGCGCAAGCTCGTGGAGAAGTCGCGCTACGACTGGGCGAGCCGGCAGTCGCGCAAGGTGCGTGTCCTCGTGGGCACGGGCAAACACCCGGCCCGCTTCTGGGGCCGCGACGACAGCGCGCCGCACTTCTCGAAGGCCACGCGCAACTACCTGCGCCGCCGCGTCCTGCGCTACTTCCGCGACGTCGGGCGCAAGGATCCCGTCCGGTACGGCAAGGTGATCCGCAAGGCGCTCGTGCTCTACCGCGACGATCACCTGGACAAACCCGAGCGCCTGCTCGACGCGTGGAGCTTGCTCCACGTGCTCTACCACGGCGCGGACGCGCTCGATCGGCTCCCGGATGGCATCCGCGTCGCGAAGGATCACTCGCTCGCCGAGCTCGCGCCCGCGCCGCTCTGGCCCGAGGCGTGGCAGGGCTGCTTCGAGGACGTGCTCGCGCTCGTGACGAGCGCGAAGGGCCGCACGGTGCGCGTGTTCGCGGTGGAGCTCCTCAAGGCCGGGTACGCGCGTGAGCTCGGCGCGCTGACGATGGCGCGCCTGCGCCCGCTCATCGCGAACCCGAACGAAGAGGTGCAGATCTTCGCGGCCGATCTCCTGCGCACGGCCGAGGGCATTTCGAGCCTCACGGTGGCCGAGTGGCTGGAGCTGCTCCAGATCGACAACCCGACGGCGCTCGGCTTCCTCTGCGAGGCCATCAAGAAGCACGTCTCGCCCGCGCGGCTCACGCTCGATCAGTGCGTGGACCTCGCGTGCTCGCCGGTCGCGCCCGTCGCCGAGCTCGGGCTCGACTGGGCGATGACCAAGAAGGCGGCCGGGATCAAGGCGATCGAGGCGACGTTGCGCCTCGCGACGGCGCGCGCGCCGCGCGTGCGTGAGGCCGCGGCGAAGTGGGTCGTGTCGATCCTCTCGACCGCCAAGGAAGCGCGCATGACGCACGTCCGGGATCTCGTGGACGCGCGCTACGACGACGTGCGCCGCGAGGCCCTGCAGCTCTTCGAGCGCGACGTGCGCTTCAAGGATGATCCGGCGCTCTGGTCGGCGCTCTCGGAGAGCCCCTACGACGACGTGCGGGCGTTCTTGCTCGCGCACCTCGTGCAGCGGGAGAAGGCGCTCGGTCCGGCGACGCTCGAGCGGATCTGGGCGACGACGATCCTCGCGGTGCACCGCGGCTCGAAGCAGAAGCGCACGGCGCTCTCGCAGATCGCGGCGCGTATCGTGGAACATCCGGCCGAGGCGGAGCCGCTCGTGGGGCTGCTCGGGTATGCGCTGCGCAGCGTGCGGCCGCCGGAGCGGCGCGCGGCGCTCGCGGCCGTCTCGCGCGCGGCGTTCCAGGCGCCGGCGCTTCGCAGCGCGATCGGGCGCAAGTTGCCGGAGCTCTCGCTTTTCCAGGAGGAGAGGGCGTGAACGTCGACCTCCGTTATCTGGGCAAGAGCGGCGTGCTCGGGGCGGCGCAGAGCCTGCTCGTGCGTTTTTCCCCGAACCTCGCGCGGCCGAAGACCTTCTTCGACGCCGAGCTCAAGGACGCGATCCGCTTCCGCGAGGCCATGAGCGCGCTGCACGACGTGGTCGTCGGCGACCTCAAGTTCCGGAAGAAAGACAAGACCGCGTACCAGGCGTGGAAGAAGGCCGAAGAAGAGCGCGAGGCGCAGCTCAAGGCGCAGCTCTTCGATCAGGCGAAGCGCGCCGAGCTCGCGCGGCTCGCGAAGGAGCCGATCCCGCCGAACCTCGATCGCGACTTCCGCAAGATGCATCGCCTCTACTGGGACGCGCGCGTCAAGTGGGCGAACGAGCTGGCGCGGCACGATCCGGAGCTCTTCCGCCACCTCGTGCCGTGCGACCCGGTCGTGACCGTCGCGCCCGACGTGGTCTTCTTCGAGTGTTTCTCCAAGGACGAGTCGAGCTACGGCTGTTTGTCCGTGGACCGCGACTCGTTCGTGGGCGCGCAGGAGGCGGGGCTCGGCACGACGAACGTCGATTACTCGATCGCGCTCTACGAGCATTTCCAGACGCTGCGGAGCTACCGGAAGACGCGCCTCTCCGTGGACCCGACCGGCTTCGACGTGAAGGTCGAGGGCGTGGCGGACTACCGCGAGGAGAAGATCGATCTGCCGCCCTCGTGGCTGCGTGGATTCGGTCAGATCCAGGCCTCGACGTGCCTGCCGAGCCGCCGCGTGGATCTGCCCGTCGAGGTCGTGTACGCGATCCTCGCGCACCTGAAGCGCCACCGCGAGAAGACCGGGCCGCGCAGCATCCGGTTCGTGCTCACGCCGGGCAAGGCGCCGAAGATCATCCTCGATCCGTGGGGGATCGAGATCCAATCGCGCGGGCCGGTGTACGACGGCGGGCTCGAGATCGGCGGGAGCAGCGTGGGCGGCAAGCTGGGCCCGTATCGTTCGGCGCCCGCGGGCCGCGAGATCACCGAGGAGGTCAAGATCTGGGGTCGGCGGCGGCTCTTCGCGCTCGCCCGCGTCCTGCCGCTCACGGATCGCGTCGAGGTGCGGCTGCTCGGATCGGGCCTGCCGAGCATCTGGATCGCGCACATGGGCGACATGCGGCTCGTGCTCGCGCTGAGCGGGTGGACCACCAACGACTGGACGAGCGGCTCGGGGCTCGACCTGCTCGCGGGCACGACCGAGCCGGACGCGCGCACGATGCTGCAGGCGGATCGGTTCCTCCAGAACGAGCAACGCGCGACGTTGCCCGCGATCGCCGCGGCGACGGGTGCGTCCGAGGAGAGCCTCGTGCCCGCGCTGCACCTGCTCGCAAAGCGCGGGCAGCTCATCTTCGACCACGCCGATCAGGTGTATCGCTACCGGCAGGTGATGCCCGCCGTGCTCAGCGAGGCCTTCCTCGGGCCGGAGCACCCGGAGCTCGTCGAGGGCCGCGCGATGGCCCGGAGCAACGCGGTGACGATCGATCGGGACGAGCTTCTCTCCGATGGCCGGCGCGCGGTCGTCGGCAAGGCGAAGGGCACGGGGTGCGAGGCGATCTTCGACGAGGACCTCGCGATCAAGAAGGCGAAGTGCTCGTGCTCGTACTTCTACAAGAGTGGCCTTCGGGCCGGGCCTTGCCGGCATTTGCTCGCGCTCAAGATGGTGCTCTCGAGCCGCGCCCTGCCGCAGGCGCCGAAGCCCGAGCCCGCGCCCGAGGCGCCGAAGGCGTCGAAGTGGTCGTCGGGCGAGAGCTTCCCGATCCCGCGCCAGATCCTCGACGACATCCGCAAGGTGGCGAACCGGAAAAACACCACCGTGTCGCGGGTGCTGGAGGAGGCGTGGGACGTGGCGATGCCGCGGATCCAGGCGGAGCGATCGTGGACCACGGCGCTCGCGCTCGCGGATGTCACGCTCGCGCGTTCCCTTGCCACACGTGTACCGGCGGACGCCGTGGAGGAGCGGCTCGCGCTCCCGCCCGACGTGCTCGCCGAGGTGAAGCGCGTCGCGGATCGGTTCCGCGCCGAGCGCGCATCCGTCCTCTGTCTGGCCTGGCTTCTGGGTAGGAAGTCGTTGTAGGAATGGTCTTGTCGTCTCGTTCGACGCGCTCGCGTCCAGCCTTGCAAGGAGGTCCGTCCGCCCGAGCCCACCATGCTGCGGCGTTCCGCCGTGGCGGAGTTCGTTCCCCCATGCGTCCCCGCGCCCGATGTTCTTTTGGCCCTAAAGCCCCCTACCAGCATCCACTCAGCGGACCCTTGGGTCTGGATGCCGGTAGGGGGCCTAGGGCCTCGGTGATCGGACGTGGTCCTAGGCGAGTAGTCGGGCGGACGGGCTTCCTTGGAGGGCTGGACGGCGCGTCGAACGGTGCATCAAGGGTCGCTCGCCCGAGCTCTCGGGCGATGCGCATCGCAACCTCGATCTAGCGGGAGTTGCCGTGGGCTTCTGGGACAAAGTCAAGTCCTTCATCGGCACCGGCAAACCCGGCGAGGGCGAGCCCGGGAAAAACGAGCCGGACGACAAACCGAAGGCGGCATCGGCTTCGACGTCGTCATCGTCATCGTCGACCAAGTCGACGACGACGGGAGCTGCGACGGGGAGCGCGACGACCGCCGTCGCGACGTTCACCTCGACGAGCTCTGCGCCTGCGGCGAAGAAGAAGGACAAACCGAAGCCGAAGGACCCGTACGACACGTCGGGGATCCTTGGTTTGTCGGCAGACGAGATGCGCAAGCGCGCGCTCAAGATCAACCCGTACCAGACGGCGTGGATCGGGCGCGTGGACACCATCCCGCCGCAGAGCGACGAGCGCACGGCGCTGATCGATCGGGGCCTCATCCTGCGCGGCTTGCTCACGGAGGCGCAGATCGAGGAGATCCACCGCGTCGGGGATCTCTGGCTCAAGCACAACGAGGCCACGAGCCTGGCGTCCACGGTGGCCCGGAAGAAGGCCGACGAGGCGATCGAGGAGCTGCGCCGCCAGAAGGCCGAGCGCAAGGCAGAGAAGAAGCGCCTCGCGGCCGAACGCAAGAAGGAGCACGCAGAGGCCGTCGCCAAGCGTCGCGCCGAAGACATCATCTTCCTCGGCCGCGGCGTGTCCGGCAGCCTCGGGGATCGCCGCGCGAACGTCGAGTCGTTGCAGAAGCAGGGGTTGCCCATGCTCTCGACGCCGGCGGAGGTCGCGAAGGCGCTGGGCCTGCCGATCCCGCGTCTGCGCTGGCTCTGCTACCACAACGACGCGGTCGAGAAGCCGCATTACGTGTACTTCGAGGTGCCCAAGCGCTCGGGCGGGATGCGCTTGCTCTCGGCGCCGCACGAGGCGCTCTCGAAGGCGCAGCAGTGGATCCTCCAGAACGTGCTCGCAAAGCTTTCGGTCGAGGCCGAGGCGCACGGGTTCGTGAAGGGCCGCTCGACAGTAACGAACGCACGGGCGCACCTCGGCCGCGGGACCGTGGTGAACCTCGATCTCTCGGACTTCTTCCCGACGATCACGTTCGGCCGCGTGCGCGGGCTCTTCGAGTCGATCGGATACTCGCCCGCAGTGGCCACGATCTTCGCGCTGCTCTGCACGGAGTCGCCGCGCCGGAAGGTCGTGTACGACGGGACGACATACTGGGTGGCCGTGGGCGAGCGGGGATTGCCGCAGGGCGCGTGCACGAGCCCCGCGATCTCGAACCTGGTCGCGCGCAAGCTCGATCGGCGTCTCACAGGCATGACGCGCAAGATGGGCTGGACGTACACGCGGTACGCAGACGACCTCACATTCTCCGCGGCAAACGAGCTCGTGGACGACGGCAAGGGCGGCCAGAAGAAAGGCCGAGGCGACCTCGGAATCCTGCTCGCGCGGGTGCGGCACATCGTGCAAGAGGAGGGGTTCGCCATCAACCCGAAGAAGGGGCGCGTGCAGCACGCAGGCGGGCGGCAAGAGGTCACCGGAATCGTGGTGAACGACAAACTCGGGATGCCACGCGAGGAGGTCCGCAAGCTCCGCGCAATCCTGCACGCCGCAAAGAAGACCGGGCTCGCCGCGCAAAACCGCGAGAACATCCCCCACTTCGAAGCGTATCTGCAGGGGAAGATCGCCTACCTGAACATGGTCGACCCCGAGCGAGCGATGCAACTCGCAAAGGCATTCCTCGAAATTCCGCGCTGACACGCGGGGAAGCGTCGCCCCGGGGCGCTGCCCCGGACCCCGCGGGGGGCTGTCCGCCCCCTCGACCCCGGACCAGCGAGGCGCTGGACCCAGGGTTGAAAAACTGCGCGATGCGCAGTTTTTCAAGCAGGCCGACGAAGAACCCAGGTCGCCAGCCGAACCCGCAGCGCGGCTGTTTGGGGTGGCAGGGTCGTTGCTGGTCTTGACCGGGCCTGTTCGATGAACTGCGCGGAGCGCAGTTCATCGAGCTTGGGTCCAGCCCCTGGCTGGTCCGGGTCCAGGGGTGGACAACCCCTGCTGGGGCCTGGGGCAAAGCCCCAGCGAGGCGGCTTCGAGAGGAGACCGATGCACAGAGCCGTGATCCACCCCCGCTCCGCGACCGATAGCGGCCAGGTGACCCCGTCCCTCTCCCACTCCGCGTCCATCCCACACGAAGGACGCTCTGATCCTCCCCCGCGCTGCCCCCGTACCCACCAAGCCGAGCCGTGATCCTCCAGTGGTCACGCCATGTTCCCTGGCAGGACGCCCCGTCCCTCCCGTGGTCACGACGCGCGCGGGGGCAGGCGAGCCGTGATCCAAGCCCTTCGACGAAGCGCACGGGGCCAGGCGAGCCCTGTCCGCCCCGGGGCGCTGCCCCGGACCCCGCGGGGGGCTGTCCGCCCCCTCGACCCCGGACCAGCGAGGCGCTGGACCCAGGGTTGAAAAACTGCGCGGAGCGCAGTTTTTCAAACAGGCCGACGAAGAACCCAGGGTGCCAGCAGAACCCGCAACGCGGCGGTCTCGGTTGGCAACGCCGCTGCCGGTCTTAACCGGGCCTGTTCGATGAACTGCGCGGAGCGCAGTTCATCGAGCTTGGGTCCAGCCCCTGGCTGGTCCGGGGTCGAGGGGGCGGACAGCCCCCCGCGGGGTCCGGGGTGAAACCCCGGCGCAACGCCGTGGCCGGCTCTACCGCCGGATCCGCACGATCGTGCTCTGGCCGAAGGCCTGCACGGCGCGCATGCCGTGCCAGCCTTCGGGCACGGTCGGGTCGGTCCAGTCGAAGACCCATTTGGCGTCGATCGGCGCCATGTTCACGCAGCCGCCGCTCTTTGGCTCGCCCCAGGCGTCGTGCCAGTAGGCGCCGTGCAGCGCGTGGGGGCCGCTGAAGTTCAGGACCCAGTTTACCTCGGCATGCACGAGGTTCTCGTCCGAGCTCGACACCATCGACGCCGTGCGGAACTTGCCGTCGACGCGGAAGAGGCCGACGGGCGTGGAGGCGGTCTTGAGCGGCTCGATGCCTGGGTACGGCACGCCGCCGCGGCCCGGGGAGATCATCGTCGCATAGACTGGGCGTAGGCCCTCGTAGGCGACGAGCGTGCCATTCAAGACGCGCACGTCGACCCATTTGCTCTTCGTCGGATCTTTGTCGGCGAGCCAGGGCGCCTCGGGGACGGCCTCGACGATCTGCGCGTCCTCGGCGAGGACGTAGATGCCGCTCTCCTTCGTCTCGACGAACGCCTTGCCGTCTTGCTCGATCCGCGTGCCTGTGAGGCCGACCCAGCCGAGCCGCGGGAACGTCTCGTCGGTCTGCACGAGCTTGCCTTCGGCTTCGCGTTTCCATTTCGGGCGTGGCTTCTGGCGGAAGAACGCGAGCGGGAGCTTCACGTCGTCGCTGAGCGAGACGCCGTGGAACGTGGAGCGCGGGTAAGGCTTGAGGCGATCCTTCGGCAGGATCGCTTGGTCTGCCGTGAGGACGAACGTGCGACCGCCGGACTCGAAGGCCCGCACGAAGGCGATCGTCGAGCCGAGCTGGACGAACTTGCGGTTTTCCCGGACGAGCGGGCCAAAGGGCACGAGCTCGGGCGGGCCCTCGCCGGAGGGGGCGAGGTCGACGCCGACGAGGGCTTTGTCGATCGCGGCGATCGCGGCCGTGTTTCCTGCCGCGGCGCGCGCTTTTTCGACCTTGGCCTCGTGTTTTTCGAGGTCCCATTCCGCCTCGTGTTGCTCGGCGCGCGTGGGGATGTGGTCATAACGCGGAGCGCCAATGGATTCGCCGTACTGGTACGGCCAGGGCGAACTCACATCGGCTGCGTCGCGCCGCAGGATGACGATCGCTGGGTCCTTTTCGTCGATCGTCGCGGTGGCGCCCGCGCAGACGTAGCCGCGTGGTTCGACGGCGTACCAGGCGTCGCAGCCGCCATACCCCTTGATGTGCGCGGCTTCGACGCAGCCGCCTTTGAGTGGCACGGAGCTGCCGAGCGCGAGGTATCCGATCCAGGCGCGGCTTGCCCCGGGCTCGGGGTGGATCCAGGCAAACCGCCCCTTCGACCAGATGCGCGGCGCAGCGGGCGTGGTTGTGGGCGCGGGGGCGGCGGCGGGCGCGGCTGTGGGCGCGGGGGCCGTCGCGGGGGCGGCGGCGGGCGGGGTCGTGGGGGGCGCCGGGGGCATCACCTCGGCGGCGG